>DASRKU010000110.1:0-7449 GCA_035648815.1 Verrucomicrobiia bacterium
ATGTCGCCCTGGAAATACTCGCCTCGGGCATGCAGGCTGAGTTTATCGGTGGCCTGGTAGGAGAGGTAGAGTGCAGGGGCGTAGGCATTGACTTCGAATCGCAGGTCGGCTGGGGTGGGTGTGCCAGCGGGGTCGCTGGTGAGCCATGCATTATTTTGACCTTCGCTTCCGAGGTAGTCAAAAGCGGCTCCGAGGCGCAGGCCTGCGACGGGGGTCGCGAGGGTGGCGCCGACGTAAGCGTTCCACTGGCTGTTGCCGAGGCCAGAGCCGAGAACGGAGTTATTATATCCGCTGACGGCGCCGGCGTAGAGGGTGGAACCCGAGAGGAAACCCATGCTGTCCGGAGCGGTGAGCGCCACGGAAGCCATATAGGACTTATAGGATTCTGAGCGGGCATTGGCGCCAGCGGTAGGAACCACCGGGAGGCCACCACCTGCTGCAGCGGCCCCGAGGAGCCCGTTCCATACGGATTGCAGCGGTCCGCCGACAGCGCCGCTTGAGCCGCTTGTCGCGCGGGAGTTGATGCCCGAGTTCATCGTGTTGGCGATGCCGGCAGCGAAGCTGACATTGTCATTGACCCGGTAACTTCCCAACAGACCCGTATGTGTTTGGGGCTCTATCGAGTGCCCGTATGAGCGGGTGTAGTTGGGGTTATTCGGTCCGGCGACCGATTCATATCCGACAATGCTGTCGAACACGCCGAGTTTCCAGTCGATGCCATTTCCGACAGGTGTCCGCAAAGCGATATACGCTTGTCGGATGGCAAAATCGCCGCTGAACATCCCCGATTGGGTGCCGAGCGTGTTGGCGTCCGGGCCTGCCCATACGTCAACGCGATAACCAGCCGCCCATTGTCCTTCATCCAGCGGTTTAGCAAGGGAGAGCTGGATGACGTCCAGATTAAACCCATCTTGCTTCCCCTGGTTGAATTTGACCGGTGGGGCGAATGTATTGCCTGTTCCAAAGTTCCACTGCGCCGAGGTGTCCACGTACCCGCTCAGGGTCGTGGCTGACAATGAAGTCAGGACGGTATTGGCCGTATTGGCCACGTCGTCGGCTTTTGCAGCGGAAGCAAGACTGACCACACCGAGGGCGGCCAATCCTAATGTCCATTTGTTAAACTTCATGGTTCCTCCAGTTCGTTTTTCGTTACGGTACATTTCTTCCTGACTGACGAAGGGTAAAAACGGTTTACCCCGGCACCAACGGGGTGCATTTGCCCGAATTGATAGGGAACTACTCCGGGTTTGACAACTAGTTTTTTGGACGAAGCAATCGACAGCCCGGCAGTTTTTTCCTGTTTGTGTGCAGCGGATGTACACACTTGGGGCAAGAAGAGGCAAAAAGAAAATTTCAGCGAATGATTTAAACGGCGTGCTCTCAATGGAATAGCGGCTGCTATTCGACGGACAAATCGCCCCTTCAATGGCTGCACCTGCGTTGATGGAGCACCTAAGACACAATATGCCTTCCTTTGTATATGTTGCGCGGGAAACCGCCTCTGGCCGCGAGATTCGCAGTTCAGTGGAAGCTGCCACCGAACAAGCGGCGATCTCGGCGTTGCTCAATCGCAATTTGCTCGTCGTTTCCATCCAGGAGAAAATTGGAAAGAAAGGGCGCACCAGTGGGGGGCGTGTGGCCCTGGCAGACCTGGTCATATTTACTCGCCAACTGGCCACGATGATTGATGCGGGTTTGGCCATGGTGCAATCACTCCAGGCGTTGGCGGAACAGACGACCAACAAAGCCATGCGCGATGTGATTCGAGACATCTGCACCAGGGTGGAGGGGGGCGACAGCTTTTCCGAGGCCCTGCAGAAGCACCCGAAGGTTTTCAACCGGCTTTATTATTCAATGGTATCGGCGGGTGAAAAAGGCGGCTTGCTTGCCGAAATTCTCGCTCGACTGGCCGTTTACCTGGAAAACGCGGCAAAACTGCGCAAGAAGGTCAAATCCTCCATGATGTATCCGATCGTGGTCACGGTCGTGGCCATTATCATCACCGCATTCCTGCTGATCAAAGTCGTGCCTGTATTCGGTGATATTTACTCCGGGTTCGGCGCAAAGCTTCCGGCACCTACTCTGTTTCTCATCACCATCAGCAATATCGTCAAGAAGTTCATCATTCTTTTCGTCCTGGCCGGCGGTGGCATGGTGTATGGCTGGATTTACTTCATCAAGACCAAGCCCGGACGGCACTTCTACGATGCCCAGCGCATACGATTACCCGTGTTCGGAATGATCGCGCACAAGATTTGCCTGGCTCGATTCACCCGCACGCTGGCGTCGCTGATCCGCAGCGGCGTGCCCATCCTGGAAGTTCTCCAGATCGTTTCCCAGACCGTCGGCAACATGGTGATGGAGAAAGCCATCAAGAACGCGGCGATCGATATCGAGCGCGGGGAGAGCATCTCGGCGGCGCTGGGCAAACACCCGGTGTTTCCCAACATGATCATCCGCATGATCACCGCCGGCGAGCAAACCGGCAAAATCGACAACATGCTGGAGCGAGTCTCGGATTTTCTGGACGAGGAAATCGAGACGACGCTGGCGGGCCTGACGTCGCTGATCGAGCCAATCCTGATTGTGTTTTTGGGAGTGGTGATTGGCGGCATGGTGATCTGCATGTTCCTGCCGATATTCAAGATGGCGGAGATCGTAAACGGCGCCCGCTAGCCCGGACATTTCATAGATGGATTGAACAAAGAAGCGGCGAAGGCGTCAGAAGGCTTGATATCACTCAGCCAAATGAAAACGCCACTCGCCGCTTCTTCTTCGACAGACTGTAAAGCTCAACCGCTGCTTTTTCAAGACCTGGGTTCACGCCAAGTTGTAGCCGATTTTTCCGGGGGTACGCTCTCCAGCGATGGGGGAGTGTTGTTGTTGCGGCAGGTGGACGCCAACCTCGGATTGACTTCGGCACTGGCGCGCTGTTTTGAGGACCGCCGAGAACCGGTTTACGTGGATCACTCGGTGCAGCGACGAACACGAACGGGGTCAAGTCTCAACATTCAACAATTCTTTGAAAATGCGTGCAACCGGATTCCGATCCGCGCGGCACACCCAAAGCGATGTTTGAGTCTCGTCACCTCGACTTCTACCTTCAACAATCGTAGCAGACGACGTGAGGAGACTCTGATCTCAGCCTCGGAATCCGTCACAGTCCGCTTGACCTGTTCACCTTGCTGCGCCCGGGACGAGCGCACTCCGTCCGAGGCGTCAGATCCGCTTGCCGCAAACACGGGTTAGGGCTTAGTATTTGTCGGATGGAACGCTCGAACCAATTCGGCGTCCACTCGTAAGGTCCTCACAAAATCGGCAGCGCCCGTAGCTCAGTTGGATAGAGCATCTGCCTTCTAAGCAGAGGGTCCCGTGTTCGAGTCACGGCGGGCGCGCCATTCAATCGGACTGCAGATCAGACTGCAGACCACGAAACAGACGAATTACACGAAATCCGGAGAAAACGCGGGGACAAGACTCCAATTTCTCCATGCCTTTTTTAAGAACCAAGGGTGAGACTCCTCACGTCGTCAGGGACGAATGGGGACGAGCCGTCCCCACCCCGGATCAGGGGATGACGCAGTTGGTCCCGCTGCCGATCAGGGACAAGCTCTTGGTGATCGTCAGCATTTCGGGATACCGGCCAGGAGCCAAATGAATCACATCGCCGGGGGATGCCGCGTTAATGGCCGCCTGTATATTTGTGGAAACAAAAACATCGGCAGCCCTTGAGTTCGGAATGAAGAGGAAAATGGCCGCGCAGAACCCGGCGGCGGCCATCGATTTTGTCATAACGCCTTGTGAATGGGCGATTCCCGTGCCGTTGCTACAATTGATAAATTGCGCTGATACTCTCGATTTCCATCGAAAGTTGGGACATGGTATGATCACTCAAAGCGGCCGGTGGGAGATGACGTGAGGAATCTCGAGTGTTCGGGAGATATTTGGGACTCGTCACCTCGCCTCCTGCGGACAATGATGTTAAATGTCAGGCGAGATTTTATGAGCGAATTCAAATTCTCCTGCCCGCATTGCGCCCAGCATCTGCAGTGTGACGAGCAGCATTCGGGGCGGCAAATTCAATGTCCCAAGTGCAACCACCTGATCCTCGTGCCGCCTGTTCCGGGCAAAACGGCAAATTTCCAGCCGCAATCGGGCGGGACCTGGAACACGTACGTTCCGCCGGAGGACAAGAAGAAAAGCTAACCGACAATCGTTTTACCTGCCCGCCCGGGCCCTGCGGCGCCAGGGAGCGAATTTTAGGTTTGTGAACTGCATCTGAGGTGCTAATCTTCTTAGTTAACAAAGGCAATGGTATGTTCGAAACCTGCCAGGACCACGATTTTCGGCCGGAGAATTATTTTCAAACCAGGCGCCAGTTCCTCCGGCGATTCGGGATGGGCTTTGGGGCGCTCAGCCTTGCCGGCTTGTTAGGGCCGGAACTATTGCTGCCGGAAACCACGGCTGCGGCTGAAGTATCCTCATTGGCACCCAAGACTCCCCCGTTCCCGGCCAGGGCCAAACACGTCGTCCACATCTTCGCCCAGGGCGCTCCCTCGCATATCGACACGTTTGATCCGAAACCGGCTTTGGCCAAATACGATGGTCAGACGCTTCCGGGCATGGGCGGCGTGTCCATGCCATCGCCCTTCAAATTCGAGAAGCGCGGCCAGTCCGGCATCGAGATCAGCGAAGTGTTCCCGCAGATCGGGGAGCATGCCGACGACATGGCCGTCATTCGGTCCATGTGGACGGACATCCCGGCACATGAATTGGCGACGGTGCTGATGAATACCGGATCGTTACGGATTGCCAAGCCCTGTCTTGGTTCATGGGTGGTCTATGGCCTGGGGACAGAAAATCAAAACATGCCGGGATTTGTTTCGCTTCGCCCGGGAGGCGCCCTGCCGCCGGGCGGGGCGCAAAACTGGCAGGCGGCGTTCCTTCCCGGCATTTACCAGGGCACGAGCATCAACACCCAACCGCAGTCAGTGGAGGTGATGGTTCAGAACATTAAAAATCCATACATCCCGCTTGCCGAACAAAGGCGGCAACTGGACCTGGTTCATCAGCTAAACGAGATTCATTCCCGGAACCTGCAGAAGGATGCGCTGCTCGAAGCGCGGATCGAAGCCGCCGAGATTGCCTTCAAAATGCAGGCCGCGGCGTCGGATGCTTTTAACACCAATTTGGAACCGGCCTCAATCCGGGAAATGTATGGCAATACGCTGCAAGGCCGGCAGATGTTAATTGCGCGCCGGTTGATTGAGCGGGGCGTTCGCGTGGTCCAGGTATGGGCCGGCGGCTGGGATCATCACAATGACATTCAGGATCGGTTGAAGAAAAGCGCTTCAGAAATCGACCAGCCGCTCGGTGCGTTCCTGAAGGATTTGAAACAGCGCGGGCTCCTCGACAGCACGCTGGTCATTTGGGGCGGCGAATTTGGCCGCAAACCCACCCGCGATCGCAATGGCAACGACAATCCCGGGCGGGATCATAACAACCAGGGATTCTGCACCTGGATGGCGGGCGGCGGTGTGAAGGGCGGGACTGTTTACGGGGCCACCGACGAGTTCGGAGCGGAAGCAGTGGAAAAGCGCGTGCACGTCCACGATCTGCACGCGACCATTCTGGCCATGCTTGGCTTTGATCACACCAAGCTCACGTATCGCTACAACGGCCGTGACTTTCGTCTGACCGACGTTTCAGGCGAGGTGGTGAAGGGGATCATCGCTTAGACCTGGAGGGAACAGCATGCGATCTGCTTTCCAATTCGCGACACGGGGAGTGCTGGTTCTCGCCGTTTTGAGCACGGGCGCGGGATCGATGGCGCAGGTATTGACGCGAACGCAGTCGGAGTTTTTTGAGAACAAGGTGCGCCCGATTTTTGTGAATGACTGTTACAAGTGTCACAGCAAGGAGGCGCCCAAGCTCAAGGGACGATTGTCGCTGGAATCACGCGAGGGTTGGCTGACGGGCGGCAACTCGGGTCCGGCGATCGTGCCTGGCAATCCCGACGCGAGCCTGCTGATCAAGGCCATTCGCTACACGAACGAGGATTTGCAGATGCCTCCCAAGGGCCGGAGGCTTTCCGATAGCGAAATCGCCGACCTGGAGACGTGGGTCAAAATGGGAGCGCCGGATCCCCGGGTGGCAATCGTCACATCCGCCGGCAAAAATTCGAAAATGTCCCCGCGGGACCACTGGGCGTTTCAGCCAATCAAGAATCCGCCCGTGCCTGAAGCCAAAGCGACGCGGTGGATTCAAACGCCGGTCGACAATTTCATCCTGGCGAAGCTGGAAGAAAATGGGATGGAGCCAAATCGTATTGCCGACAAGTGGACGCTGATTCGCCGTGCGACTTTCGATTTGATTGGATTGCCCCCGAGCACTCAGGAAGTGAAGGATTTTGTCGACGACAATTCCCCGGATGCCTTCGCCAAAGTGATCGACCGGCTTTTGCAGTCGCCCCATTACGGTGAACGGTGGGGACGGTTCTGGCTGGACACGGCGCGCTATTCCGACACGAAGGGTGAGGTGCGGAAGAACCAGGAGGATTACCGGTACCCGTATGCGTGGACTTATCGGGATTATGTGATTCGAGCCTTCAACGAAGACAAACCTTTCAACCGGTTTATCATCGAGCAGATGGCAGCGGACAAACTGGTTCGCACTCAACCGGACAAAACGATCGCCGCTGCGATGGGTTTCCTGACGGTTGGGGAGCGATTTCAGGAGAAGCAAAACGACATCATCAATGACCGGATTGATGTGGTGACCAAAGGGTTTCTTGGGCTGACGGTGACCTGTGCGCGGTGCCATGATCACAAGTTCGATCCCATTCCCACGCAGGACTATTATTCGCTGCATGGTGTGTTTGCCAGTTGCTATGAACCCGCGCCATACCCGGTGATTGAGTATGGCAATTCCAGCAACCGGGCTGATTATTTCAAGCAGGCAATGCCGCTTGAGAACCAGCTTGTGCAACTGGAACAACAGCGCCAGGGAGCGCGCGGAGACCGGCAGAAGGTAAGGCAGATCTTAACCGAGATTGGGTCGGTAAAAGTCGCTTTTACTGATTTGGAATTGACTCATCCGGGCGCTCCGGTCCGGGCCATGATCCTGGAGGATTCGCCCAACCCGCAGGATTCGCCGGTGTTTATCCGGGGCGAAGCCGAAAACAAAGGCGAGATCGTTCCACGCCGCTTCCTGCAGATTCTCTCCCCGGCAAATCGAGTGCCCTTCAGGAACGGCAGCGGCAGGCTGGAATTGGCCGCGGATATCGTTGACAAGAACAATCCGCTCACGAGCCGCGTCATCGTCAACCGCGTTTGGCTGCATCATTTCGGCGAAGGAATCGTCACGACGCCGGACGACTTCGGAAATCAATCGGCTCCGCCCAGTCATCCTGAGCTTCTGGATTACATGGCAACCCGTTTCATGGCGGAA
>DASRKU010000111.1:0-15237 GCA_035648815.1 Verrucomicrobiia bacterium
CATTTTAACAAAATGAATGGTAGGAATCACCTTGATGCCACACGCCTGGCAATGCATACTGGCGGGCCAAAGCGTACGGAGCTGAAAGCCCGTTTCGGCCCGTTTCGTGCTTAAAGCGGACGGGCTTTGTCGGGGGATTCCCGAGCAGGACAATGAAGAATATGAAAAGATACCACTCGATGCGACTTGTGCGAACAGCGGCAGCCACTCTCCTTACCCCATTCGCGATGCGATCTGCCGGAATCAAGCGGTTGGGCCTGGCTGCGTGCTGCGCGGCGATGGCGCTGGGAGTCCAGGCGCAAAACGCGCCGCCGACCATAGCCAACATCGGGGACCAATCCACTTTCGAGGATCAACCGACCGAGCCCATCCTGGTTGCCATCAACGATACTAATACGCCTGCAAAGACCTTGCAGCTAAGCGGCTTTTCATCGAACCAGAGCCTGGTAGCGGACACGAACATCTTTTTCTACGATTACGATTTTGCCAATCACGTGAACAGGTCCGTCTCGCTGACGCCGACTTTCGGCCAGACGGGCACCTCGACGATTACGGTCATCGTCAGCGATGGCACCAGCACCGCAACCAATAGCTTCCTCTTTACCGTGAATCCGCCGCCGAGCGGATCGGTAAGATTCGCCAACCCAACGCCAATCACCATCCCGACCCAGGGAATGGCGACACCCTATGGCTCGGACATCGTGGTCAGCAACGTGGTCGGCAATATCACCAAGCTGGAAGTGACCTTCAGTCAGTTCAGTCACGACTATCCCGGCGATGTGGACATGCTCCTCGTCTCACCAAGCGGCAAGAAGATGGTCGTTTACTCGCGCGCGGGCGATTCCGGCACGAACAGCGACTTCACGGCGGGCGCAACTAATATCACCATCACGTTTTCCGACTCCGCTGTGTTTTCGCTCCCCTTTCCGTATGCGCTGATTTCAATTCCATTCACCCCCGGCGATTATTCCACCAGTATTCCGCCCGCCGCAGCTTTTCCCACGCCGGCGCCGCAAGGGCCGTATAATACGCCGGTGGCCATGTCGAATTTCAACGGGGACTCGCCCAATGGGACATGGAGTCTATACGTGTATGACTTCATGCCGCCCGACGGTGGTGTCATCGCCGGAGGCTGGAGCATGATGCTGCACACGGCGTCAGCCCCGACCATCAGCAATATCACCAACCAAACTGCCACCGTGAATACCGCGGTTGGGCAAATTCCGTTTACCATTTATGACGGCCAGACTGCGGCTTCGAACCTGGTATTGAGCGTCACTTCGTCTGACCAGACGCTGGTGCCGACCAATAACATCGTTTTTGGGGGCTCGGACTCGAACCGGACCGTGACGATAGTTCCCGTGTCGAATCACCTGGGAACGGCAACGATCACGATAACAGTTCAGGACGAAGACAGCATGACGGCCAGCAGCAGCTTTGATCTGACGATTGATCCTGCGGCATTGACGCTCACGGTGGATAGTGTGTCGCGCGCGTATGGCGATACCAACCCGCCTTTGACCGGCTCAATCATTGGAGTGCAGCCCGGCGATGACATCACCTTGAGCCTGGACACGGCGGCGACCCCGGCCAGTCCCGCGGATATTTATCCGATTGTGCCGACGCTCAACGATCCGAACGCCAGGCTGGGCAATTACATTATTGTCACCAACTCGGGCACACTCACGGTCACGCAGGCGTCACTTACAATCACCGCCAGCGACGCGATCAAAGTTTACGGACAGACGGCGAGTTTTGCGGGGACGGAATACACATCGCTCGGACTGGTGAACGGCGACTTGATTACCAACGTGAGTCTGAGCAGCAGCGGGGCGGCCGCCACGGCGCCGGCCGTCGGTTACGCCATTGTGCCGGCTAACGCGGCAGGCACGGGACTGAGCAATTACACGATCGTGTATGTCAATGGGACTCTGACAGTGAACCCGGCGGGGTTGACGGTGACGGCCAACCCGACCAATAAGATTTATGGAGATATCGATGGCCTCTTGACGTATCGGGTAACCAGCGGGGCATTGGTCAACGGGGACGGTTTTGTTGGGTCTTTGAGCAGGGCAGCCGGTGAAACCGTGAGCACCTATGCGATCCAGCAGGGGAGTCTCAGTGCGGGAACCAACTACGCGCTGAGCTATGTCGGAGCCAACTTCAGAATCACGAAGCGTTCTTTGACGATCAAGGGCGACAACAAGAGCCGGGCTTACGGCCTTGCTAATCCGCCCTTCACCGTCACCTACACGACTCTAGTCAATGGGGATGGTCCTGGGTCTCTCACTGGGACACTCGCATGCAACTGTGCGGCCACCCAGGCCAGCCAGGTGGGGAGCTATATGATTGTGCCTTCCGGCGTGACTTCGACTAATTACACGATCACCTTCGCGTTTGGAACGCTCTCGGTCACGAAGGCGCCGCTGACGATCACCGCCACCAATAGAACCAAAGCTTTTGGGCAAACGATGACATTTACAGGAAGCGAGTTCTCGACAAGCGGCCTGGCCAATAGTGATGGCGTGACGAGCGTGACGCTGAGCAGCGGCGGCGCGGCTGGCTCTGCGTCACCGGGCGATTACAATATCGTTGCGAGCAACGCCTTGGGCACGGGATTGGTCAACTATACGATCTCTTATCAGAACGGAACGCTCACCGTGAACGCTGCGGCTTCTGTGACATTGACCTCAATTGTCCAAATCTCCCCCAGCTATATGCAGATTGCGGGCGCGGGTGACACCAACGTGGTTTACACAATTCAAGGATCTTCCGACCTGCTGCAATGGCAGAACCTCGGCACGGCCACAAGCGGATCAAACGGCACATTCCTGTTCAATGATGGGAACGCCACGAACGCCGGCTACTTCTATCGCAGCAGCTTGCCATAAATCGGCTATACGCCAAAAATGAAAGGGGCACGTGATCGCCTGTAATTTAAAGGGTGTGCGGCGCGCGTTGTTTATTGGAGCACACAGCGACGATATCGAGATAGGGTGCGGGGGCACCGTGCATCGGTTGATCGAGTTGTCCCCCGGAGTCGAATGCTACTGGTTCGTCCTCACCTCTACCCCGGAACGCTCACGGGAAGCGCAGCGCAGCGCCGGCGCTTTCCTGCGCGGTGCGCGCCAGAAGACCGTCGTCGTCAAATCATTCCGCGATGGATTTCTCCCTTGCATCGGCGCTCCCGTGAAGGAGTCTTTCGAGGAATTGAAGAAAGTATTCGTTCCGGATGTGATTTTTACCCATTTCGGGGACGACAGGCATCAGGACCATCGGCTGGTCTCCGAACTGACCTGGAACACCTTTCGAAATCATTTGATTCTCGAATACGAAATCCCCAAGTACGACGCCGACCTTCGGTCGCCGAACTTTTTTGTTCCATTGACCCGTTCGGACTGCAGCCGGAAGATTCGGGCGCTCATGCGTTATTTTGGGACGCAGCGTAACAAGCAATGGTTTTCCGAAGATCTATTCGAGGGTTTGCTGCGGCTGCGGGGCATCGAATCGGCATCGCCAACGCTCTATGCCGAGGCATTTCATTGCCGGAAGATGCTCTTCGGGGGATTGGATTGACGGTCTGCGCCTGCGTCAGCGAAGCGTTGCCGGGCCAGCCGGATCCAGGGGCTTCAAGTGGTAAAGCGATTCTCTTCAGGGGGACACAATTAGATTTCTAATCAATCGGCGGTTCAGGTATTGAATTACTATATGAGCATTCAACGCTTCGATTACATCGTCGTTGGGGGAGGCATTGTCGGATTATCGGTTGCCTGGTCGATTCTTGAGAAGAAGCCGAAGAGCCGGATAGCTGTGCTTGAGAAGGAGAGCCGCTGGGCACAGCATCAAACGGGGCGCAATAGCGGGGTCATTCACTCGGGGATCTATTACAAGCCTGGCAGCCTCAAAGCCAGGTTGTGCCACGCCGGAAATCGTCTGCTGCTGGAATTCTGCCAGGCTCACGGCATTAAATATGAGACCTGCGGCAAAGTGATCGTGGCCACAGACCGATCGGAACTGCCCCGGATGCAGAATCTTTATGATCGGGGGATCGCCAACGGCCTGGTTGTCAGAAAACTGAGCGCAGCGGAGGTCAAGGAACTGGAACCGCACGTCAGTTGCGTGGAAGGCATGCACGTGCCGTCGACCGGAATCGTGAGCTACACGGAAGTCTGCCTGAAACTGGCGGAATTGATCGGAGCGCGAGGCGGCGATCTGCGGCTGGGCGCCAAAGTGGAGCGGTTTCAGGCCGCCAACGGCGAGGGAGTCCTGGAAACATCCAAAGACACCCTGGCGGCGCGTTGGATCATCAATTGTGCCGGACTGCAGAGCGATCGGGTCGCAAAACTCGCCGGTTCAGATCCCGGCGCGCGCATCGTTCCGTTCAGGGGCGAGTACTATGAATTGAAACCCGAACGCCGGTCGCTGGTGCGAAATCTCATCTACCCGGTGCCAGATCCGGAATTCCCGTTTTTGGGAGTTCATTTCACGCGGATGATCGACGGCAGCGTTCATGCCGGGCCCAACGCCGTTCTGAGCCTCAAGCGCGAAGGTTACCATCGCACCTCTTTCAATCTGCGGGATTTTACAGAAATCATGACCTATCCGGGTTTTTGGCGAATGGCGGCGAAGAATGCGAAATCGGGACTGGCAGAAATGTACCGGTCATTCAGCAAGAAAGCTTTTGTTCGGAGCCTGCAAAGATTGATACCCGAGGTCCGCGAGGAAGATCTTGTGCCGGGAAAAGCCGGCGTGCGCGCCCAGGCCTTGCGGCCCGACGGCGGGCTTGTGGATGATTTTTTGATCGTCAAAGGTTCATCCACCATCCATGTGTGCAACGCGCCATCGCCTGCCGCGACAGCCTGTCTGGAAATCGGCCGCACGATTGCCGGACAGATTCCGGATATCGGCGGCTTTGCGTCATGAGCCGGGTTGGAGTGGATACCCCGTCCAAGAAGGCAGCCGCCGAAACGGGTAGCGGCTTTAAGGGAATGAATTGTGTTTCGTTAAGAAAGGAATTGCTGAAATGAAGATTGCTATCATTGGCCTTGGCTATGTCGGACTGCCGCTCTCGATGCAGTTCGCCCGTTCGGGCGTTCACGTGCTCGGTCTGGATATCGACCCAGCCAAAGTGACCGCATTGGCCCGTGGCGAAAGCTATATCCGGCACATCGCCGCCGACGCGATCCGCGAGCAAATCAACTCGGGACGGTTCGAGGCATCCTCTGATTTCGGGCGCATTCTGGAGGTGGAAGCCGTCATCATCTGTGTGCCGACGCCTCTGAACAAGAACCGCGAGCCCGATCTCTCGTTCATCCTCGACACCGGCAGAAGCATTGCGCCTCATTTGAAGAAGGGGACACTGGTGGTCCTTGAATCCACGACCTATCCTGGTACAACGGACGAGGCTTTATTGCAAGTGCTCGAAGCCGGGTCGGGTTTGAAGGCGGGCAAGGATTTTCACCTCGCGTTCTCACCAGAGCGCGAGGATCCGGGAAACCCGGACAGCAAAGTGGCCGACATCCCCAAAGTTATCGGCGGTTACACGCCCGCGTGCCTGGAAAGGGCCCTCGCTCTTTACTCGAAGGCTATTAAGACGATCGTGCCGGTATCGTCCTGCCGCGCGGCGGAGGCAACCAAGTTGCTCGAGAATATTTTTCGCAGCGTCAATATCGCCCTGGTGAACGAACTGAAACTCGTTTATGCCGCGATGGGCATCGATGTTTGGGAAGTGATCCAGGCGGCCAAAACAAAACCGTTCGGTTTTATGCCGTTTTATCCGGGCCCCGGCCTCGGCGGGCATTGCATCCCAATCGATCCGTTTTATCTGACCTGGAAAGCCCGGGAGTATGGGCAAAACACGCGTTTTATCGAGTTGGCGGGCGAAATCAACACAGCAATGCCGATCCATGTCATTCAACGGACAGGGGAGGCGCTCAACTCGCATAAAAAGGCGATCAACGGCAGCCGTGTCCTGGTGCTCGGGTTAGCGTACAAACCCAATGTCGACGACGATCGGGAATCGCCCAGCTATATTCTCATGGACATTCTTCAAAAGCGCGGAGCTGAAGTCGCTTATTACGATCCTTATGTGCCGGTCATTGGCCCCAAACGAGATCATCCGCAATGGACCGGAACCCGGTCCGTGGATTGGAAGGCCAAAACGATATCGGCCTTTGACGCAGTGATCATCGCCACCAATCACCGGGATATTAACTACAAGGAATTGGCGGCGTGGTGCGGGTGCATCGTGGACACCCGCAACGCCATGGCGGGTATCAGGACTGAAACAGGCCAGGTCTGGAAAGCCTGAATGATTCCAGCGGATTTCCAACTTTCGCGGTCATAAACAATTCTTTCGGATTTATTCGCGTTCTCATCTTCGAGGACGGTCTGAACGAAGGCCTAGGTCATTTTTTCTATGTTCCTCCTGTTGGGCGCCGGCGGTTGTGTCGGCCACGCCTTTGCAAACGAGTTGCTTCGGCGGGGCCATGGATTTATCCCGCTCTCGCGGAAGGCGCTTGATTACACCAATTTCAACCTGCTGTTCGAATACATTCGCAAGATCCGGCCCGACTTTCTCATCAACGCCTCGGGCTTTCCAGGTCACCCGGACGAAGAAGCCTGTGAGTTCGCCCGCGAAGAAACCCTGGCTGCCAACACTCTGCTGCCCCAAACCATTGCCCGCGCCTGTTTGATGACTCACACACCCTGGGGACATGTCTCTTCCGGCCATATTTATTCGGGGGCAAAAATCGTGCAGGATGGCGCGCTGCGCATCGAGAGAAATCTCCACCGCGCCGACATCCGGAATCTGGTGACGCAATATCCGGAACAGATCCTTGGATTCAATGAACTCGACGAGCCCAACTTCTGCTTCCGTTGCACTCCGACCACTTTCTACAGTGGCAGCAAGGCGCTGGCCGAGGAAGCCGTGCGGGACATGGGACAGAGTTACATCTGGCGTCCCGGACTCACATTCAACGAGCAGGAAGACCCGCGGAATTTCCTCTGGAGAATTCAACGAACCACGCGGCTGTGCGACAGCGTCAATTCCTTTTCACACATCGATGATTTTGTGCGGGCCTGTCTGGCCCTCTGGGAACAGCGCGCGCCTTTTGGAACTTATCACGTCGCAAACCCGGGGGCCCTTACCACCCGGCAGGTGGTCCGGTTGATCCAGCGGATTCTTAAATCGGATCAGCCATTTGAGTTCTCAAATCATGATGACGACGACATTTGGGAGACGCGAATGCCTCACTCGCACGTTGTGCTGGACGTATCCAAACTGCGGCGGGCGGGGGTTGCCATGCGCCCGGTGCAGGAGGCTGTTGAGGATGCCTTGAACCACTGGCAAGTGGCGACCCGGCCTGTCGAGCCAGTATTTCATTGAACTGCGCCTGTTCTCCTGCTCATATCCGCCTGCGAACACACCTTTATGAAGACAACTCAACTCCGCCGCATGGCCCCATATTGGTTGCCGGGGCTCGTCCTGTTCGGGATTCTCGTACTATCCCAGCCGATCCGCGCCCAGGATGTGATCGCGCAGCCGCCCGAAATCCAGATCACTCCACCCGCGGTCCAGGAAAATCCACCCAGCCAGATGCAAGTCTTCACCCCCACGCCACCGGCCCCGGGCACGGCGCCTCGTCCGCTGCAATGGGGGCCTGTCACTTTTAAACCGCGCGCGTATTATCGTTTCCTTTACGGAAATGACATTGCCACGGTGACTTCCAACCACGCCAGCACCGCCATCCAGACTCTGTCGCCCGGATTTTTCTTTGGGATCGGAACACATTGGACATTGGATTACGCGCCCACCTGGAGTTTCTATTCCAACAAACAGTTCCGTGACACCCTCGACCACAACGTCCGCCTGACTGGCGGCACAAGCTACGAAGATTGGACCTTCGGATTTTTTCAGGGTTACACCGCGAGCTTTCAGCCGTTGGTGGAAACAGGCACCCAGACCGATCAGGAGAACTATTCCACAGCCCTGACCGCTTCCTACCTGTTCAATTCCGAGATGTCGATGGACCTGGGGTTGTACCAGAATTTTGTCCTTACCACAGCATTTGAAAACACCCGGGAATGGTCGACCATGGACTGGCTGAATTATCAATTCTGGCCTCGATTGGCGGGTTCCATCGGAGTTGGGGGCGGATACGTTGCCGTTGATACCGGAGACGACATGGTTTACGAACACATCGAGGCGCGGGCCCGATGGCGGGCGACAGACAAACTCAGCGTTGACGTTCACGGCGGCGTCGAGTTGCGGCAAGTCCAAAACAGCTCGGATAATCTCGTCAATCCCATCGCCGCAGCCAGGATTCAATACCAGCCTTTTGAAGTGACCCGTCTAAGTTTGAATGTGGACCGCAAGGTGGAGGCTTCCTATTTTCAGAATCAAGTGACGGAAAACACGACCGTTGCCGCTCAACTGGACCAGCGTTTGTTAAAATGGCTGCACTTCGATTTTTCGGCCGGTTATGACCAGATCCAGTACGTTTCATCCATTCAAGGGACTTCGGGACGGAAGGACAACTATTGGTTCGTCAATGTAAGCCTGGGTTGTTCGATTCTGAAACACGGATCGGCCGCGGTGTTCTATCGGCGCAACGAAAATAATTCCTCCGCTCCCGGGTTGTCGTTCGCCAGCAACCAGGGAGGATTTGAGCTCGGATACACATTCTAGGGCAGTCATGCCAGGATCCCGCCTGGAAGGGCTCTGCTGGCTCGGGAAATCTACAAACCCGCATCCGCAATAGTCCCGGTGAAACCCTTGGACGCCTTTCGGGAGCCACCCCGATTGCGCTGTAAACCGGGTTCTGCAACGATGATCGCGTTATTAGCGACCACAGTTTATGATGATATCTGTATTCAAGCGATCCGTTGCAAAAAGTATTCAAACTGCGTTCTCGGGTTTGTTAATCATGGGCCTGCCCGCCGGTTTCTGCGCGATGGCAATGCCCGCCGGAACCACCATCCAAGCCTGGGGCAACGTCAGTTATGACCTTGCCGCAACCCCAAACACCAAGCGCCCCGACGTGACTGTCCAGATCGCCGCTGGCACCTTCCACAGCCTGGCATTGAAGAACACCGGCAAAGTGGATGCCTGGGGCAACAATCAATTTGGCCAGCTCACGATTCCCGACAGGGTGAAACGCGGGTTCACGATTTCAATTGCAGCCGGAAACGTCCATAGCCTGGCCCTCATGGGCAATGGGACCGTGACTGCGTGGGGTCCCTCGGGTGGGGTGTACGGTGATTATGGACAGTGCGACGTTCCCTCCGACTTGCGCCGTGTCAGGGCAATCGCCGCCGGCGCCATTCATAGCCTTGCGCTTCGGCGGGACGGCACGGTCGTCGCCTGGGGCGCGAATATGGCCGGACAATGCGATGTGCCGCAGGATCTCAATAACGTCGTCGCCATCGCCGGCGGCATGTACCACAGCGTCGCCTTGAAGTCAGACGGCACCGTGGTCGCCTGGGGAAACAATGATTGGGGCCAGACCACCGTGCCAGATGGATTGACGGATGTCGTCGCCATTGCCGCCGGCGGCAATCACAGCGTCGCGTTGAAGAAGGACGGCACCGTCGTGTCCTGGGGCACGTACGGCCTGGCTCAGTTCGGCGTGCCGGAAGGATTGACGGATGTCGTCGCGATCGCGACCGGCGATTATCACACGATTGCGCTGAAAAGCGACGGGACGGTGGTTGCCTGGGGTTTTGATTCGGCGGGTCAATGCGATGTCCCGATCGGGGTGAATGGCGTTATGGCGATCGCGGCGCACGGCAATTACAGCATGGCGCTTTCGAATGGCGCGCAGCCGAAATCGAATCCTGCTCATAAAGCAGTTCTAAGTTCTGGTCGGTGATTGAGTGTTGTGCGGTGAGGGTTGAGCGAAGGGTGTTGGAATTCGCTCGGGACCAGGCGAGTCGGGGGAACTTGAACCAAACCTTCCCCTGGTTCATCTGAGGGTTGCAGGCCGAGGACGGCGGGTTGAGGGTTGAAGACCCCTCACCCCGTCCCTCCGCCGAAATGAATGTGGCCGCGCTCCTGCGCCGTTGCTTCACCATCGCAAATTAGGGTGAGGTTTTTTTTGCTTGTTCTTGCGCATCTCTCGTTGCAGGTTTTCCCCAGTCCTTATGGATTAAACAATAAAACGATTATTATATGCGTCATCTAAAGACTTCAAAATGGTTCGGATTGGGCATGGCTTTGATTCCGGCTTTGCTGCTGGTCGGTTGTCGGTCGGGCAATGAGCCTTCCCATCACGAACACATGTCCCAGACCGCGGCTACGCAAGCGCCTGAACCTGCGCCCGTTCCGGCCCCGCCCGCAATCACCGAAGCGCCGGCGGCTCCCATGGCCCCCAATCCTGCCGCACCTCAGGTCGCACCCGCTCCGGAGACTCCCAAAGCCACCGATTCACGCCCCACCGTGCGCATCGATGCCGGGGCTTCCGCTCCGTATACCGATTCTCAGGGAAATACCTGGCTCGCCGACCAGGGATTTGAAGGCGGCGACATGATTGAGCGGGCAGGGGATCTTGAGATCGCAAACACCAAGGATCCAGGGCTGTTCCGGACCGAACACTACGGCATGACCTCCTTCTCGTATAAACTGCCCAATGGGAAGTACACCGTGAAACTCCATTTCGCCGAGACATACGAGGGAATTTCAGGCGCCGGCCAGCGAGTCTTCTCCTTCAAGGTCGGAGGCCAGGAGTTCAAAGACTTTGACGTCTGGGCCAAGGCCGGCGGCGGCCAGAAAGCTTACGTCCAAAGCGTCGATGTGGACGTGACGGACGGCAAACTCGACATTACTTTCACAAGCGCGGATCAGAGCCCTGAAATCACCGCGATCGAAATTAACCCGGCTCCGTAACGGCAGCGAAGCGAAACTCAAGACGGAAGCTGCCCCGCTGACGCGCGGAGCGTGTGAAAGATGGGCGGTGGAAGGTATTTGGGGGCCGGCAAGGAAGGCTTCTTGCCGGCCCGGCGCGCCGTGGTCAGGAGACTCGCGCGCGTGATTCGCGGAAAACGTTCCGCCAGGCGGATCAGCGGCGGTGCTGCCTGCGGGCTGCGTGCTTCTTAACGGGGACGGGGACCAGAAGACCTCGGATTTGCTCGTTATAGAAATCCGCGATGAGATAACCGATGACCGCGAGGGCGAAAGCAGCGATGATATAAACAGCAATCATAGTTTTTGGTTTCGTTTCCGGGGCAGCCCCAAACGAGCGGCTACCCCGGGTCATGCGCTGAACAAGCCGCACGAACATGTTCAGCTTTGCAGATTCCTCCACCGCGCACAATCAGGGCACCGCTCAAAGCCATCCAAGGGATTATCCGGGATGATCGGGGGCTTGACCCGACCTCACATCCCTGCTGTATTCCTATTTCCGGTAGGGCTGCGCTGCGCGCAGCCGGATGCATGCAGTGCGCCCCTGCCAAGTCGCGACGGCGCCATCCATTGCCTCGCATCGATTCTCACAACAATTGCCCGCTCGATCTTGACAGTTTCAGGTTGTCGAATAGGGTTAGGCGAGACGCACCACTCAGAACTGGACCGAACCATTAAGGGGCATGAAGACCACCATCGCGACTGCCGCAGTTGTCTGCCTTTGTTGCAGCGGGTTTTCCTATCAAATCATTTTTAACGGCATAGCCTACGGCAACACTCTGAATCTTCAGGACACCTTGCCCCCGGGCGTGCCGCTGGCTGTGTATGGTTCCGCGCGAAATGAAACGCATCAAATTTCTTATGATCCCGCCCTGGGCGAGAGCGACATTCTAACCGGTGGCCCGCAGTATGGCGGCTTCGGCAACTTTTCAATTGCTCCAGAATCCGGCAATGCTCAATCAGGAATCGTGCAGGTTTATCTTGATTACTTCTTTACGCACATTGAGGCTTATTATTTCAACAACTTCCAGGTCACGTCCATTGCCTATTTCGATCAGGGTTCCGTCGATATTTACCAGGTCGACGGCCCGCTGGGTCCGGTTGCTTCCGTCCCGCTGAGCCTGGGCAATTCCAGCGCCCTCCTGATCCTGGACGTCAACACCGACTATTTTGTCCAGTGCGTCATCGATGGAAACCCCGCGGTTTCCGCCTGGTCGCCGGCGGTGATCGATCCTTCTGTGCCCGGATATGCACTGGGCTCCACGCAAAGCAGGTGGACTCCGAGCTCCATTGAAATAATCCCGGCAGTTCCGGAGCCGAGTGGCCTCGCCGTCTGCGCACTCGGTCTTATCCTCGGAATCGTCAAGCGCATTTCATTTTAAGCACCTTCCTGTGGACTGCGGACTGGACGTGACCCGATCAGCGTCCGACCAGTTTCTGCAGGTGTTCCGGGTAGCGCGCCCCTTGAACAGCAATTTCGGATGCAGCGCTTTCCAGCTCGCGCAAATCCTCCGGCGCAAGCTGAACGGAAGCGGCTCCGATGTTTTCGCGCAAGCGATGCAGCTTCGTGGTGCCCGGAATCGGAACAATCCACGGCTTCTGCGCCAGCAGCCAGGCCAGCGCGACCTGGGCGGATGTCACTTTCTTCTGTTCCGCAAATCTCCCGATCAGGTCGACCCAAGCCTGATTCGCTTTTCGATTCTCCGGGCTAAAGCGAGGGACCTTGTTCCGGAAATCTGAGCTGTCGAACTTCGTATCCTCTTTGATCTTTCCCGTGAGGAAGCCCTTGCCCAGGGGGCTAAAGGGAACGAACCCGATTCCCAATTCTTCCAGGGCCGGCAATACTTCCGCTTTCGGCTCTCTCCACCACAGCGAGTATTCGCTTTGCAGCGCAGTCACCCGCAGGACGGCATGCGCGCGGCGGATGGTCTGTATCCCGGCTTCAGACAGCCCGAAGTGTTTGACTTTGCCTTGCTGAATCAAAACTTTCACCGTCGCCGCCACGTCTTCGATGGGCACGTTTGGATCCACCCGATGCTGGTAGAGCAAGTCGATTGTTTGGACCTTGAGCCGCTTGAGCGAGCCTTCCACGGCCTGATTGATGTGCTCGGGCCGGCTGTTCAACTCACCCGGCTTGCCGCCGACGCAATCAAATCCAAATTTGGTGGCGATGACCACCTGATCGCGAAACGGAGCTAAGGCTTCGCCCACGAGTTCCTCGTTTGTGAACGGGCCATAGACCTCGGCGGTGTCGAAGAAAGTGACTCCGAGTTCGACGGCCGACCGAATCAGGGAGATCATCTCCTGCTTGTCTCCAGCCGGCCCGTAGCCAAAGCTCATGCTCATGCAGCCGAGCCCGATGGCTGAGACTTCCAAATTGCTCTTTCCCAGTTTGCGCTTTTGCATTTTGAACTCCTGTCTTTGTGCTAAAGGTGTGAATAACCTTACTCCGTAAAGGGGCGGCTGTCGCGCGGGGTCTTGCTCCACCTGTTGGGATATCGCTTGAAAGCCTCGGCAGAAGTTGTCTCAGGTATGCTTTACGGCATTCCTGTGTGGTTCGGGCTGTCTCCACAGTTCATCACGTGATAGATCGCCTCCGGATACTGCACGCTCAGTTTCCGCCCCATGCCCGCCATCAAAACTCCAGCCGCACCACTTATCAATTCCCAGGTTAAACCCCACCCTCACCTTCGCGATTTATTGCAAATTATCGGGACCGACCTCTTTTACGCGACCTCTTTTACGGGGCACCGCAATTGTACGCACCGGGGCACCGGGGCACAATTTCACAGGATTGTTAATGGCAGTTCGGCGAAGTCGGACTATTTCCCGGCCCGATAAGGCTGGTGCGCTTTGAAAGTGTCGACGAGCGTCTGGGCTTTTTGAGTGGTGGCTGCATCGTTCACGCTCACTGCCAAATCCCTTGCCTGTTCAGCGTGTTTGACGGCTTCGTCGTAGTTGCCTGCTTCTGCGCAGCCAGCCGCAAGGGTGGCGATGCAGATCGGGTTTTTGTATTCAGTCTCCTGGCAGGTTTCCATGGCCAGCTTGACGGCGACCGCTCCATTCCGTTCCCCGGCTTCCGGTGTCGTTGCCAGTTTCCATGCCATCTCGTTGAGCAATCGCGGCACAACGGGATCCATGGCGAAAGCATATTGTAGTTGTGTCAAACCCTCATTATCCCGGCCCGCCAGCAATAACGCATAGCCGAGCTTAACCCTCAACCCTGCAAAGAAGGGCGATAACTGAAGGCCCTGGCGGGATACGTCAATGGCCTCCTCATAACGATTCTGTTGCGTCAGCCAGACGGTGAGCTTTTCGCATATCCCCACATTGCCGGGGCTGAACACCAATGCTTCCTTTGCGGCTTTTATTGCCTCATCCGCGTGCTTCCGCTTCATCTCAAGCATCGCGCGCAATAAATACACCTCTGCATAGGCAGGTTCCTGGCGGCCCATGATTTCAATCTGCTGCCCGGCAGCATCCAACCGCCCGACCAGCAAGAGGTCCACAATATAATGTAATCGCAGTTCCCTCGTCGGATTGGAGTTGAGCCGTGAACTCAAAAGATCGGCGGCTTCCGTGTACTGCCCGTGTTTTATCAGGTCCGTTTCCAAAATCAGCGTGCTGGCAACGGAGGATCTCAAAACCCAGAACGAGGCGTAACTGTTCATTGCCCAAACCCCCAGAAAAACCGCCAACACAAACCCGAGGATAGCGCTGCGCCGCGCGACGAAACTGAACCCTGACGCGCCAAAGGCGCACAAAGGAATCAAGGTGAACAATCCATAGAACGCCTTGGACTGGGCATAACTCGGAACGACGAGCGACATATAGACCACAGCCAGAATGCTGAGCCCGCTCAGCGCCAGCATCAAGAGCCATTCCGCCGAAGGCCGCCGGACAAACCGCACCAGGGCCAGGATGGCTCCCCCCAGAATTGCCAGACTGGGCAGCAAAGAAAGCCAGCAGCCAACAGCCATGAAATCAAAATTCCAGGGCGGGCGCGGAATGTCGGTAACCCCGCCGATCAAACCATCGCCCCAAAGAGTGGAATAAATTCCATCGCCGAAACTCCTGAAGGCGCTAAACCATGGATGGAGCAGGACGTCGCCGAATCGGAGAAAGAAGGCGCTGGTTCTGTAACCATCATTTTGCCACCAGTGAAATCCGGTTGCGGGATCCCAGTTGCCGATGAGCGGGTTGCCGTAGTGCAACCAGGCTCGAGCATAGTGCCAGCCACTGGTCACGATGCAAACGGCCACAATGACGGCGATGTGCCCCGACAGTTGCGAGACGGAAAATTTCCGGTTTTCCAGCCAACGCCAGGCCAGGGC
>DASRKU010000112.1:0-5338 GCA_035648815.1 Verrucomicrobiia bacterium
CTCCAGCACGAACGGCAAGCTGCCGCCTCCGGACCCCGGCCTGGGATTCAGCACGAAAAAATCAATATCGTCATCCTCCTCGCGCCGGTTCTGGCTGATATACTTCCGATGCTGCCGGACCAGGAAATCGTGGCATTCGAAATACTCGCGGACGATGGTTTCGCTGACAGCGCTCATGAGGCTCCAAGCACCCGGCGGATCATGGCTTCGGGAACGCGTTCACCCCAGCGGACTTTTCCAACGCGGTTCGCAAGGACGAACTGGACCTTGCCACCCCGCACTTTTTTGTCAAGACGCATGGCTTCAAGCAAGAGTTTCCGTTGCCGTGCTGTTAACTCTACTTGCGTCGGCAGACCCGCCCGCTGAAACAATTTCCGGATTCTCTCCACATCCTGCTCGGATAGGCCGCATACCTCTTTTGAAAGCGTTGCGGCCATGATCTGCCCGATGGAAATGGCCTCTCCATGCAAATACCTGCCGTACCCGGAAATGGCCTCCAAAGCATGCCCGATCGTGTGGCCGAAATTCAGGATTGCCCGCACGCCCGACTCCGTCTCATCGCGGCCCACCACGTCGGCCTTGATCCGGCAACAGCGTTCGATGACAGCGCCGAGGATGCGCGGATCGCGTTGCAGGACTTTGGGCATTTCCCGCTCCAGCCGGGCGAACAGGCTGGCGTCGTAAATAATTCCATATTTGATCACCTCCGCCAGACCCGCCCGAAACTCCCGCTCCGGCAGGCCGGAGAGCGTTTCGAGATCGCATAGCACGAGCCGCGGCTGATAAAAGGAGCCGACCAGGTTTTTTCCCGCCTTGAGATTGACGCCCACTTTGCCGCCCACAGAGCTGTCGACCTGTGCCAGCAGTGTTGTTGGGACCTGGACAAAGCCAATGCCGCGGAGGTACGTGGCCGCGACAAAACCCGCCAGGTCGCCCACGACGCCGCCGCCGAGTGCCACGATGCACGATTGCCGCTCGAGACGGTGCTCCGCGAGCTGATCATAACACGCGCGGACCGTGTCCAGAGTCTTGGCGGTTTCCCCTGCTGGAACAACGATCAGGAATGGCTTGAACCCGGCCCTGGACAAGCTTTGTCGGGCGATGTTCGCGAATCGTGGCGCCACGTTACGGTCAGAAATGATGGCGCACTGCCCGGTGAAGTTGAGCGTGGAACATGCGCGTCCCAGGCGCCTCAGCAGGCCCGACGCGATTTTGATGGTGTAACTGCGGTTGCCGAGAGGCACTTTGACGCTGCGCACGCTTTAGAATGGCGTGAACTCTCCCCGGGATGCAAAGCGAAAATGTCACAATGACTCCTCCAGCAATCGCCGGACGTCGGAAGTTCGAAAGCACCCTCACCCCGTCCCTCTCCCATCGGATGGGAGAGGGAGGCCGGGTGAGGGTTCGTCTGCTTCGGCGATTTCTAACTGCCGATTACGCTTTCGATTCCACCGGCTTGAAGGGAATTTCCAGTGTGAACGTGGCTCCCTTGCCAAGCCCTTCACTCAGCACTTCCAGCGTGCCGCCAATCTCCTTTGCCGTCAGGAACCCGCTGTGCAGTCCAAATCCGTGCCCGTCGCGCCGCGTGGTGAATCCATGGGTGAAGATCAGGCTCAGATTCTGCGGGGCAATTCCGACGCCATTGTCACTGACAGAAACTCGCATCCTGCCCTCCGCTTTAGCGCTCACTCGCAACCTCAGAACCCTTTCGCCCGAGTTCGACTCAGCCAGGGCATTCTTCGCATTGCTGATAAGATTCACAAGGATCTGCAAAACTTTATGCTTGTCTACAAGGATGTCCGGCACCGGCTCAAATTCCCGAAGAACGGTGACCCGCGCGTTTTCCAACGCGGTTTGATGCATTCGCAGCGCGTCTGCCACTAGAGAGGGGATCGATTGAATATCCACCACGCCTGACACGCGGGCGTAGCTTTGCTGCATCGCGACGATTTCCTTGATATGGTCGATGTTTTTCGAAAGGCCATCGATTTCGGTGGAAAGCTCGGTGTGCTCGGCCGAGATGCGCCGGGCCAGGCCTTTTAAATAATCGATCACCTGGTTTGACCGTCCGTTGCTCGCGAGAAATGCTGATAGATCCTCCCGATGGCTGTCCAGCAGCTCGGCGATCCGGTTGACATCCGAAGCCTTCGAAGAGCGCATTCTGTCTTTAATGATGCAGGCGGAGACATTCACGCTATTCAGCACATTTCCTACGTTGTGCAGGACGCTCGATGCCACCTCCGCCTGGCCGGCTTGCCGGGAACTGTCCACCAGCTCTCGGTGAATGCGCTCGACTTCCCTCTGCACCCGCTTGCGCTCCTCCACCTCGTTCTGCAATTCCGCCGTCCGTTCATTCACTTTGGCCTCCAACAGGTCGCGAGCTTGCTGCAACTGCACTTGCTTCTGTTTGAGTTGTTTCAAGCGTCGGACATACAGTGCGAAAACCATCACGCCCCCTGCCGAGATCGCCAGCACAATGAACCAGGTGGTTTCGTAAAAATGCGGCAGCAACGTAAGGTCATATTGCGCGCCCGCCAGATTCCAGACCCCATCCTGATTGCACGCCTGCACTTGGAAGCAGTACTTCCCAGGCTTTAAATTCGTGTAAAAGGCCGATCGCCGGTTCCCCGCCGGCATCCAGTCAGGATCGTACCCCTCGAGTTTGTACCGATACCGCACCCCAAGCGGCGCAATATAGCTCAACCCTGTATAGTTGAACTCCAGGTCCCGCTGGCCAGGTTTTACTATCGCTTTGCCCGGCGCGTTGAGTTCTCGCCCATTCGCCCGAACCGTCTGAATGTAAACCTGCGGAGCAATGGAATTTTTTGAAATATGCGCCGGATCAATCATCGCAACACCCGCTGCCGTCGGAAACCAAATCCTGCCGTCCGCCGTGATGCAGCCGGAAAACTGCTGCTGAAAGCGCTCCGCGCTCTTGACTCCGTCCACTCCGTCAAAACTCACGCACTCCACTTTGGCGACTTTGCCCCGCGCAAAATCGTCCAGGCTCTGGCGGTTGACCATGTAAAACCCACGGCCGGAATCCACCCACAGGTTTCCTTGCTCGTCCGGAACAACAGCGTAAATGATATTATCGAAAAGCCCCTTGTCTTGCGTGATGTTTCGAACCTTCCCGTCCTGAATCATCACGAGCCCTGCATCAGTTCCCGCCCAGACAACCCCTTTCTTGTCTTCACAAACCCAGGTCACCTTGGCCTCCAATAATCCGTTCTGGCTCGTCCATCGCTTTATGGTCCCGTCCGGTTTGACCCGGCTGATGCCCTGGCTTCCGGCAACCAGCACCGACCCATCCGCTGCTGCCCACAAATTAAAAATCCACCCAACTCCGGGCTTCTCGCCGCCGGTAAACCGGCACGGCTCCAGGCCATTGGTTCCAATCCGGAACAGGTCGTTATCCATTGCGACGATGATGCCCTGCGCATCTTCCGAAACCACCGACGGCCAGGATTGATTGGGGTATCTCGCCACCCACTTGTTGCTCGATAATACCTGGATGTCCTTGTACCCATTGATCACGTAGACTGTGCCATCCCGCGATTCAAAGACCCGGTTCACGTAGTTATTCGTCAGCCCCAAGGGCACGTGCTCAGTCCCGCTCTTGCCGTCGAAATAGGTGATCCCGTCTTCCGACGCAATCCAAAGTCCTCCCCTTCTCGAAGCACAAACCGCCGTGTTCACATCCGCTGGAAGCCCTTCGGTCTTGCCGAATGTCGGAATCTTTAAATCGCTGAGTTGGCTCAACCCGCCTCGCGTCCCCACCCAAAGATTTCCTTCCCGGTCCTCTGCAAGGGCTGTGATCACATCATCAGGCAACCCGTCCTGGTGCTTCAGGTAATGCATCGTGCCATCCTCATACCTCACCAGCCCGCCCCCCGTCGTGCCCATCCATAAAGTACCTTCCCGATCCACCAGCAATGCATGTGTCGGATGCCACGGGAACGGAAATGGCTGTCGCTGAAATTTCGAATCGTAGCAGAGCGGACCCCAGTCAGTTCCTATCCATAGCCGGCCCAATCGATCCTCCGCCAGGCAGCGGATCTCCATTCCATCCACTATCGGATCGGGAAAGCGAGTGATGGTTCCCTTGTCCCAAAAATACAGACCCCGATGCGCGGTTCCCACCCACACCCGCTCTTTGGAATCCCGATACAACGTTGTCACGTCAACGTCCCCTGGCATGCCGGGCGCCAGAAGAATCGGCGTATAGATGTGCTGATCAATCAACCTCGCGGGTTCTGTTTCGGAACCAAGCCAAAGATCTCCGTTCGGCTCTTCGAGAATCGCGTGCACATTCAGCGTCTCTCCTCCCCACTCCTTTTTTCCACGATACGAAACCTTCTTGCCGTCGCAGTATCCAAAGGCGCCACGCTCCAGGCTGAACCATAACCCGCCGCCCTTTCCAGCAGCTAGGCTGGTCACAATCGGACTGTGCATCCCGCTCATGTCCAACAGCCGGAATTCCACCCCGTCAAAAGAAACCAGTCCCTGACCGGTTCCCAACCAAAGATATCCGTCCTTTGTCTGCGCAATCGAGTTGACGCCACTTGCGGGAAACCCGTTCTGTCGCGTCCACGTCCGGCAGTTGTATTGATAAAGGGATTTCGACGGATCCAGGGCATGGACTGCCAGAGCCGAAGCGAGCAATAGAAGCTGCGCGCCGGTCAAAAACGACCGTCGGTACAATTTTGAAGGGCCTTTCACAACAGGCGATTAGCTCTGATATCGGCTCGGAACTGCCCCGCTTAAGCCGAAGCCTGTTGGAATTGGCGCGAAATCGCCAAATAATTCACATTACCTCTTGCACCGAATCAAACCTGAGGCATTATGTCGTCTCCGGATCGCGGGGTGGAGCAGCCCGGTAGCTCGTCAGGCTCATAACCTGAAGGTCGCTGGTTCAAATCCAGCCCCCGCAACCAATTTTAGGGCCTAAAACAAGCGTTTTAGGCCCATTTTTATTGGGCCAATTGCATGTCACTATACGTAATGGAGGCCCGACATGTTCCACCACAGGAACACTTGGCCGCCATCACCATCCTGGCCCGTACGGTCAAAAAACTCATCCTGGCAGAAACGGTGAGAGGTCGGCAGCGTGACCGAGTGCGGCGGTGGATAATTGATTTGTTGGGGAAGGGGGACGGGCAACCTGTTTCATCCAGGCTTCATTGGGTGAGTCGGTGGTGCCGCCTGGAAGAATCCTGCGGGTTTGGACGTGAATGAAGAACAGGACGTAGAAAGTGGTCAAGCCAGTAGGTGTCCAGACTTCGGTGGTGAAAAAGTCTGTGGCCCAAAGTACGTCCTTGTGTCGGCGGATGAATTG
>DASRKU010000113.1:0-7771 GCA_035648815.1 Verrucomicrobiia bacterium
ACCCTCACCCGCCCTTCGGGCACCCTCTCCCATCCGATGGGAGAGGGACGGGGTGAGGGTTCGCACGTATGCGATCAGCGTCAGCAATCCAAAAAACACGCTCAGAACGTCCTTCCGCTCTGACGCCCACGCCACTGATTCCACATGCAATGGGTGGCACGCAAACAACGCCGCAACGAAGGCGCTGCGCCACAAACTTCCTGTCGTCGTGGTCAGCAGAAGAAAAAGAAGGACGGTATTGCCTGCGTGAAACAGCAGGTTCATGAAATGGTGCCCGGCCGGATCCAAACCGAACAGCGTGCAATCGACCATGTGCGAGATCCACGTCAGCGGGTGCCAGTTCGACGCGTAACCGCACTGGAAAGACCATCGCAAACCGTCCCAGGTCAATCCTGATGACACATGGCTATTCTCAAAAATGTAACGGGGGTCGTCATAGTAAATGAAGCCATGCCCTGTGATCGGCCAGTACAACACTGTTACCGCCGCGGCAAGCAGCAGGCACACGGCCACGACGGTTTGGTTCATTTTGCGGGCACTCACGATTTTCCGGGCGGGCAGACCGGGTCAACGCCGCGGTTATGGATGTTCCGGCGCCGCCAGTTTCAGCCGGAGAGAATCGATTCGCTTCTGCACGTCGTCTGGATTGGGCGAATGGAGCCTGGTGAGTTCAAACCATTTAATGGCGTCCGCATAATGGCCTTCCCTCTCCTCAAGCTTCGCAAGATCCCCCGTAATCCGTTCCAGCGATCCTTCATCGGGCTCCTTCAATCCCTGCTGGGTCTCCCGCCATCGCCGCAGAGCCTGCATCCAAATATTCCTGGCACGGGCTGGATCGTGCCGGTTTTCATATAGCAGACGGCCAAGTTCATACAAAATCTGGTAGCTGTTCGGGTTGGCGCGCAGACCCTGACGGAGAAATTGCTCGGCTTCGTCGGTCTTGCCGATCCCGCGCAGCCAATAGGAAGCGACCGTATAGGTTTCAATCCGCTGCGGATCCAGGACCGCGGAAATTTTGAGCCAGGGCAGGATTTCACGAGCGTTCTCGCCTCCCAGGTGCGTGTGTTCGGTGATCCGAAAATGGCGGCCCATGCGGTCGATCCAGTCTTTGGGTTCTCCCAGAAAATTCATCCCCTCTTCCTGCTCGGGTTTGTCTTCTTTTCCTTGCTGCGCTGCCGCGATGTGATTTTCCTTCACCTCGGAATCCCTGGCCTGGTCAAAAATGGATGGATAAAAGCCGCTATGAAAATAGACATCGGCTTTCACGTAGAAATGGTTTGCGAACATTCTCCGGCTGTCGCCCATGAACAGGTTTAAAGGACTGTCCGAAGGCGAGTGGGCGGTCGACCGCGCCGCTTGAGGTTGCAGCACTGTGGCGAGGGTGAAGGTCGCCGAGAGCAACAGCAGCAGGACCAGGATGGCCCGGGACGTTCTCATGCCGTCAGCGGCTTGTGCCGGAATGCCAGCCAGGCGGCAAACAGAAACACGGCCGTGTACCCCAGCGCGTACAAGCTGGCCAGCAGGCAGTAAACCCAGGGAACCGGCGGCTGGTTGAAGAGAACCAGCTTGTGAATATCAAACCATTCCAGGTGCGGGATCAGAAAATAGATCATGGAAATGATGCTCCCCACCGGCTGGTTTTGCTGCATCGCCACCTGGTTCAAATGCTCCCCCACCGTCAGGATCCCAAGCACCACAATCATGCAGATCGTGATGTTTGCCGACGGGGCGCTGAAGGTGACAGACCCAAACACCACCAGCGCGATCACCACGGACAACATCATCCATTGCAGCCAGAACGCCTCGAGCAAAATCAGAACCGGCCAGCGGTTTTCGTGGCTCCCGCTCAGAATCCCGAAAAACAGGTAAAAGACAACCAGCGCAATTCCCGTGGCGAGCCAGCTCCCGAGAAATTTTCCGACCAGCACCTGCCCTCGCGTAACCGGCTTGGCGAGCAATGGAAAAATCGTCCTGTTCTCCCTCTCCGCCGGAATCTGGCGCGCCGCCGTTGTGATCGCGATCACCAGCGCCGAAATCGATACGAGCATCAGGCAAATTTCCTTCACGTAACCGATGATCTTCGCATCATTGAAAAAACGCATCATCCCCATCAGCACCGTGATCAGCGCCGTCAGCACGAACAGGACGTAGAAATCTTTCCGACGGTAGAGTTCCTTGATGACGACGCCCGCCAGGGCTGAGATGGTGTTCATGACGAGGATTCCGCGCGATAGCCCACAATCTGGAGAAAGATTTTCTCCAGGTCGGTATGATACTTTGCCACCAGATCGCCTACACGGCCTGCCACTCTCAATTCGCCCTGGTGAATGATGGCAATGCGGTCACAAACCGTTTCCACTTCCCCCAGTTCATGGGACGAAAAGAAAACCGTCTTGCCCTCGTTTTTCAGGCGCTGAATGATTTCCCGAACCTTCATCCGGCCGAGGGGATCGAGCCCGCTGGTCGGCTCATCCAGTATCAGCAAATCTGGATTGTTGATCAGCGCCTGGGCAAGCCCGATGCGCTGCTGCATCCCTTTTGAGAAATCGCGGATCCGGCGTTTCCGAACGGATCCCAGTTCCACCAGGTCCAGCAGCGCATCGATGCGCCGCTCGGTTTCAGACCGCGGTATCTTAAAAATGGTGGCATAAAATCGCAGCAGTTCCTCCGCGGTCAGAAATTTGTAATAATAGGTCAGCTCGGGAAGGTAACCGATTCGCTGCCGGGCGATCGGCTGGCGCACGTTGACGCCGAACAGGAAGGCTTCACCCCGGGTTGCTTCGCGAAACCCCAGCAGCACCTGCATCGTGCTGGTCTTGCCGGCGCCATTGGGCCCCAGAAACCCAAACACCTCCCCCTGCCCAATCCTCAAATCAAGGTCCTTCACCGCCAGCGTTGGGCCCTGGCCGAACCCGCGCCCGGCATACTCCACACAAAGCTTTTGAATCTGAATGACTGCCGAACCCTCAGGATCGCGCGCGGAATCCATGCTCGTGAGACTGGCAGACTTTGCTTTCATCATTGTCCCATATACGGGAATCTGAATCGAGTATGGCAAAATAACAGTTTCCGTCAATGATCGGCGCCCCAAAGTACCCGCCACCAAAATCAAACGGGCTTGGGAAAACCCAAGCCCGTCTGCAATTCGAAAATTCAGGTTATTGCTTCGAAGGATCGAGGGAGGCCGGATGTTTGCCGTTGTTGGCCGACGAGGCATCCCAGTTAGCGCATGCAGGAAGGTCGCTCACGGCGCCGATGCCGGCAGCGTAGCCACCCCAGGCAACACCCTTGGTCAACGGGCAATACAGATCATTGCCATTGCCCATGCGGCCGATATAAGGATTCAGAGCCGCCTGGTTGGGTGTGGCTGTCGGCAATTGGCCTTGTTCCAGCGCCCATTGCTGCTTGGCAGCGTCAATCTACCGCAGATTGTTAATGCAGGCATTGGTCTGCGAGGTCTGGCGCGCGCGAACAAAGTTCGGAATCGCAATGGCTGCCAACAAGCCAATGATCGCCACGACGATCATGATTTCAACGAGCGTAAAGCCCAATGTGCGGGATGTTTTGATCTTCATATTTCTTTCGCCTTTCTGTTCTCGCGGCGTGAACGCAGCAACAAGCGGGCTATTTAATATTACTATGTTGTTCACTGATTGCTTGTTGCCAACCACAAGTCAAACCGAAAAGCAGAGCAGGTGCCAACCAGCACCCACCCAAATCCTTCAACACCATCGCACCAGAATAGTTGCGACAACAATAAAGATTTGGAGACCATGCGACTCCCGAATCCTGGGGTGCCGACCCTGAATCGCCCCTGGTCCCTTCCTGGACAGAACTTGTCCAGGGGCGGTTCAGGCACTTCAGAGCCATCCTTGCACAAGCACCCCTGCCCTGTATATTCAGGGTCATGAGAAACCTGCCCAATCATCTTCCTGGCAGGCTCGCGCTGGCCCTCCTTCTCCTGGTCCCGGGCGGACCGCTCCTGGCGGAAAACCACCTGGTCTGGAATCTAAAAGCAGATCGCGTCAGCGCTGACGTTAAATCGGAGAATGTGGACTCGCTCCTCGAAAAAATCGCGGAAACCACAGGCTGGCAGATTTACCTCGAGCCGGGGATTGCCTACGAGTCTTCGGCCAAGTTCAAGGATGAAAGACCCGGGGAAGCTCTGCGCTTGCTGCTTGGAAACCTGAATTTCGCCTTGATCCCCCAGGCGACTGCGCCCTCGCGCCTTTATGTCTTCCGCACCTCTCAAGCACGCGCCACACGCCTGATTCGCCCCGCCACCAAGGGCCCCAGGGCCTCCAAATTGATTCCAAATGAACTGATCGTGCGCCTCAAACCGGGCGCCAAAATCGAGGACCTCGCCCGCCTCGTCGGCGCAAAAATCATCGGACGCATCGATGCTCTAAATACCTATCGCCTGGAATTTGCAGACGAAGCCGCAGCCCGGTCTGCGCGGGAAGCACTCCTGGACAATCCCGACGTGACCGGCGTGGATTCGAATTTCACCGTGGACCGTCCATCCCCGCAGCAGGAAGTCGCGGGCGGAATACAGCCGAGCTGGAACCTGAAGCCCAAAGACGGCAGCGATCCTTGCCGCCCTATAGTCGCCCTGGTCGATACTCCTGTGTCAGTGGACAGTGCCGTCCAGCCTTTCGTGCTCCCTTCAATCTCCGTCACAGGCTCGGCCACCTCGCCTCCTGCCGATCTAACGCATGGCACGGCGATGTTGGAGGCCATTCTGCAAAGCATTCAATCCAATATGTCCGGTGGCCGGACCGGGGTAAAAATTCTGCCGGTGGATGTGTACGGGGCCAACAGCACCACCACGACGTTCGAAGTCGGCCAGGGGATCTATCAAGCCGTGAACGCCGGCGCGAACATCGTGAATTTGAGCCTGGGCGGCAGCGGGGACAGCGCCTTTGTTCATGGGTTGATCACAAGCGCGAGCAAGCTGGGGGTGGTTTTTTTTGGAGCGGCGGGCAACGAGCCGCTGACGACGGCCACATACCCCGCGGCCTACCCGGAAGTGATTGCAGTGACTGCCAGCGATCCAGCCGGACAACTGGCGAATTACGCTAATCACGGCAGCTTTGTTTCCATTATGGCGCCGGGAACCAGCTTCGCGGATTTCCAGGGACAGTCCTACGTGGTGACAGGAACTTCGTCAGCCACCGCTTTTGCGTCAGGATTGGCGGCGGGCCTGGCAGACAGCACGCAGGCGTGTCCGGACCGGGTCATCCCCACGATTCGGAACCAACTGGGTGTGAAGTTCACATCGCCTTAAGGTCTCAACGGGGTCCGCTGCGCCGCGTGGCGGCCTACTTGCGGCTTGCGCGACAAACAACTGGAGTTAACCTCTCATCGTGTGGTTTACAGACCAGGATCAGCACCTTGACCGGCATTTTTTCCTGATCGCCGTAATCGTCTACGGCATCAGCGTCCTCTACTCCGTTTTCCTCTGGCGCAAAGGGTTTCGACGGGACAATTGGGTGAATTATTTCCTGCTTCTCACGGCTTTCGGATTGCACACGACCGCGATGGTGCTGCGCGGATTTCGGCTTGATCATTGCCCCGTCAATAACCTGTACGAGGCGGCCACCTTCATCGGGTGGACGATCGTCTCGGCCTACCTGGTGCTGGGACTGTGGTCCAAGCTGCATTTTCTGGGCGCGTTCGCCTCTCCAGTGCTGTTCGGCATGGGGGTCTTTGCCCTGATGCCATCCCTGGATCCGCCCCACGGCGCCAAGCCGCAGTTTTCCGGCGCAGGTCCGAGCCTGCATGCAGCGTTAATCCTGCTGGCGTATGGCGGATTTGGACTGGCGGCCGTTTCGGGGCTGATGTTCCTAACCCAGGAACATGACCTCAAGTTCCACAAGCTTCGGGCAATGATGTCTCTGTTCCCATCGATCCAGCGCCTGGAGGTAATCACCAGCCGGCTGGTCCTGGCCGGAATGGTTCTCCTCACCATCGGCCTGGCGGTTGGCGGCCATTTGCCCCGGCCTGCTGGTACTCATTTGCTGGGCGATCCGAAGGTGGCCTGGTCGGCAGTCCTTTGGCTGGTCTACATGGGTCTCCTGGTGTCCCGGTGGCGCTTTGCCCAGTCGGGACGCCGCTTTGCAGTGGGGGTGATCGGCGCGTTTGCATTCCTGGTCTTGACCTTCTGGGGCAGCACCCTCCTCTCTCCACTCCACAATCCATGAAAACGCCCCGCGCAATCCCATGCGACACGCCCCATGCATCTCGAAACACGGCAGCAATCGCCGGGACCAACTGTGCCAGGACCCGCCCTTCACGCAGTCTGTAAATGCCTATCGTTGTCATCGGATTAAGCCATCGCTCGTCCCCTGTCGCGGTCAGGGAACGGTTCGCTTTTGCCGAGGCTCGAATTCCAGCCGTGCTCCAATTGCTCCGGCAGGAAGGCATCGCCGAAGAAGCCGTCATCCTTTCCACCTGCAACCGCGTCGAAATCTACGCCGCCACATCCCTCGACTCTGCCCTGGCCTTCACCGAACTGAAGGAATTCCTTGTCACCTGCCACGATTATAAGGATCCCCTGAAGGACGAGATCTACACGTTTTCCGAGCCTCAAAGCATCGAGCATTTGCTCCGGGTGGCCTGCGGTTTGGATTCCATGGTCCTGGGCGAGACCGAGATCCTGGGCCAGCTCAAGCGCGCTTACGAGCTGGCCCTGGCTCATCAGCACACCAGCCGAATGCTCAACAAGGTCTTTCAACGCGCATTCAATGTCGCCAAACACGTCCGCACACAAACCGGCATCCAGCGCGGCAGCGTTTCCATCGGATCCGTGGCCGTGGAACTGGCGGAGAAAATTTTCACGTCCCTCAACGATCGCGACGTCCTGGTGATCGGGGCCGGCGATACCAGCGAGAAAACCGCCCGAGCCCTGCTCTCGCGCGGAGCCAGGAGCATTCTCGTGGCAAACCGATCCTACGACCGCGCCCAGGCGCTGGCCACCGATCTCGGCGGACGTGCCGTTCGTTTCGACGATTGGACCGCAGAATTCGAGCAAATCGACATTGCCATCAGCAGCACCTCGGCCCCGCATTACATACTGAACCGGGAGAAGCTTGAGCTCCTCATGAAACAGCGGAAAAACAGGCCGCTGCTTCTGATTGATATCGCCGTGCCGCGTGACATCGACCCGGAGGTGAACCTCATGCCCAATGTGTACCTGTATAACATTGATGACCTCCAGGCCATCGCCGATGGATATCTGAAACAGCGCAAAGAGGAAATGGTGCGTTGTGAAGAAATCATCCGGGAGAAGGCAAAGACACTGTCGGCGCACTCAGGCGGCAACCGCCCGGGTGGCGCCGGGAAATCCACGGAATGGTGCGTTGATCCGCACCCAGGGAAATAAATGGAATGAATGCCGCGAACCGTCCGGTCAGAATCGCCACGCGCGGCAGCGCGTTGGCGCTCGCCCAGGCCAACCTCATCCTTTCCCAATGCCAGGCCGCGTTTCCGGCGTTGGATTTCGAACTCAGGATTATCAAAACCACCGGGGACAAATTCCAGACCGCGTCTCTTGCCAGTGAAGGCACATCGCTGCCCAAAGGGCTTTTCACAAAAGAACTCGAGGTGGCGCTGCTCGAAGGCCAGGCTGATCTCGCCGTGCACAGCCTCAAGGATCTTCCAACCGAGTTGCCCGACGGCCTGTTCCTGGCGGCCGTGGGAAAACGCGCCGATGTTCGGGACGTCCTCATTTATCGGGATGCGGCGTTTTTGAAGCGAGCTCTTGAAAGCC
>DASRKU010000114.1:0-11101 GCA_035648815.1 Verrucomicrobiia bacterium
TTCTGGGACTGCGCGCACCCGCGATAATCATAAGCGCGGACGAGTTTCGGATCCAACTCGAGCGTCCGGGTGAACTCCGCGATGGCCCCATCCCAGTCGCCATGCTCGTATCTGTCGCAGCCGCGCTGGAATGCGATTGCGGCTCGATCCGCCCTGCGTTCGCATCCGGCCAGGAGCATGCCGCCCAGCAGGATGCTGAGAAGGATGCCGCCAAATCGGTTCGCGGAAACGGTCACAAAAAAGGTGTATCAGGAAAGGACCCGCGAGCAAGACCGTTTGTCCGTTTGGGTACGGAATGGCCGCCTCCATCGGCTGGCGCGTCCGTCAATCGCCATCGCATAAGGCAAACGCGATAGCGTGTGGAGTGCGCCGTCTTTAGCGGCGCTGTGCGTGGGACGGCAGCGCTGGCGGAGGATTGCACGAGGGGGTGAGGATCGAATCCGAGAGCGGCGCTGAAGCGCACGCACTCCATGTGCTGGCGCATTAGTCCAACACAGTGGCGTAAGGCGAACGCAATAGCAACCACCGCGCTTGCTCATTGCGCATGGCCGGGTATCTTGAGCCAACGTATGATCGAGGACACCGTTGGAAAAATTGAAGCGCAGATCCAGCAATCGGAATCCATCAGCAACGAACGCAAAGTCGAGCTGCTGAAATTGCTGGCGACGCTGAAGTCTGAAGTCTCCAATTTGTCGAAAACGCACGGCGAGCAGGCGGAAAGCATTGCAGGTTTCACCGCCGTTTCGGCGCACGAAGCCACCCGCGCCCAGCAAAACCCCGAGTTGCTCGAGCTTTCCCTGAAGGGAATGTCGTCTTCCGTCGATGGCTTCGAAAAATCCCACCCGCAACTGGTGCAAATCGTCAATGCCATCAGCCAAATGCTGTCCAATTTGGGAATTTAACCGAACCCTCACCCCGGCCCTCTCCCATCCGATGGGAGAGGGAGAATTGGTCAGCGCGTTGGTTGGCAAATAACGCATGGTCAATCATCCAACGCGTCAGAATGGTCCCCCTCTCCCATCGGATGGGAGAGGGATGGGGTGAGGGTTTCTTCCATGCATTTACGGAAACGCTTCCTTTTCCTCAAAACGCTCGAGTTTCCCAATCGCACCCAGGATTTCATCCGCCACTTGCTGATAGATCTCTTTCAAACGTTCCCTCGAAGCAACCTGCGCTTCGGCGCGCAGTTCTCGAAAATCGAGCGCCCGCCCATACTTCACGGCTACCCGGCGCGGCCGCGGGAATCGGATATGTGGTCCATAGGCTTTGTAGGTTCCAAAAACCCGGACCGGCACCACAGGCGCCGTCGATTTAATGACCGCGAGCCCGATCCCGGAGCGGGCGGGTTGCATGGCGCCGTCCCTGGTTCGGGTCCCCTCAGGAAATAAAATGATCGCGCCGCCGCTCCGCAATCTGCCCAGGATCGCTTTCAGTCCGGATCCTCCCCCGCCCTCGCGGTCGACCGGGACGGAGTTGCATTGCCGGAGAATCCATCCGATGCCCGGATAGCGAAACAGGCTGTCGCGCGCGAGGTAGTTGATTGGCCGTTTGACGCCGGAACCGACCAGTGGCGGGTCGAGGTAGCTGGCATGGTTGGAGGCGAGGATCACCGGTCCCTGCAACGGCACGCGCTCCGGGTTGAAAACGCGCCAGCCGAAATAGAATTTGAAAATGGTGCGCCAAAGCAGCCAGCCCAGGAGGTAAATGAAATTCATCGTCGGTTTATCGGAGCCCCGGCGCGCCATCAACCCGGGTCCGCCAAACGCTTTTTGACATCGTCGATAATCATCGCGCTGGTTTGCTCCGCGGTCATGCGGGAGTTATCGATGACTTTTGCGCCGAGCGCAATCATCAACGGCGCCGCAGCCCGCTGGCTGTCGCGCTGGTCGCGGGCCGCCAGGTTCTCTTGAACGCCTTCGGCCGCGCGACGGCGCGACCGTTCCTCCAGCCGCGCATCCAGATAATATTTATAATCGGTTTCCGGAAACACATTCGTTCCGATGTCCCGCCCTTCCATGACCAAATTCCCGAACCGAATGCAGTCGCGCTGCGTTCGTTTCATCCAGTCACGCACTTTGGGAACGGCTGCCACGTGCGGGACGGCCGCGCTGGTCTCGGCGGTGCGGATTTCCCGGGCCGGGAAATAGCCGTCGACGAGCAGACGCACCTCGCTCTCGGCACATTCGAGCGTTGTCTTCCATTTTCGGCAGGCGAGGCCGACAGCTTTTGGGTCGAGCACATCGATGCGCTGCCGCAGGCAGTGCCAGGCCAATGTGCGGTACATGGCGCCGGTATCCACATAAACAAACCCCAACGCCCTGGCGACCAGCCGGGCATTGGTGCTTTTGCCGCTGGCACTGGTGCCGTCGATGGCAATGACAATAGGATGTTTCAAATCAGGTGCCGTCTTTGCTCTCCCGAGCGCCGCCAATCTCATTGCGCAAACAAGGCCCCAGACTGCAACCGCAGCCCGCTCTTCCCGTCCAAAATGGCAGCCCCCAGGCCCGTCGGCGGCGGAGCGGCGAGTTTTTGAAAGAAATTCGGGAATGTCTTCTTCACACAGGCCGGATTCTTGATTTTTATGCCGGCAATTTTCAATCCCAGAATTGCAAAGCACATGGCCATGCGATGATCGTCGTACGTTTCAATCTCCGCCCCGTGCAGCCTGGATGGATGCACCGTCAGTGAATCGTCGTGTTCCGAAACCATGGCGCCGCACCTGGTCAATTGCTCGCGCAATGCCGCAACCCGCTCGCATTCCTGAAGCCGCAATCGGCCCAGGTCGATAAACTCAATGGGGTGCTTGGCCAGCGGCGCGAGCACGATCGCCATCATAATGCTGTCGCCCAGGTCGGTTTTTCGGGAAATGCGCGGCAGGCCGTGCTCGGCAAAAAATCGTTCCAGGTATTGCCCATACTCCCGTTGCCGCCGTTCCTGCCAGTCCTTGCCCCAGTGTTCCCCCTCAATCTGTTCCGATCCCGAAGCGGTGGTCTGATGGAGCATCAGCCTGGCCATATGAATCGAAAACCTCGAATCCATCTGCCAATCCGAAGTCTGCGGCCAATTGGCCACCGTCACGGACGTTTGCAGGCTGCCCGAACCGCTAAAATTTCCGGCCTGAAGAGTTCCAGCCGCCAAAAAATAAGTGCCGCTGGACGCATCCGGCTCGACACGAAATATGCCGCCCTCGCTCGGAAAGACCGCGATCAATTTCGACGTCATGCTCACGTAGGGCGATTCTTCGGAGTTTTCGCCGGACACTTCGACCCGCCATCCTCCGGGTCCCGCGCACAGCAGCAACGCGGAGGCGAATTGCGAACTTTCCTCGATGCTGACGGTGCACGAGCGCGCCGCCGTTCCGGTTTGCGGGCCGCCGCCATAAATTCTTGCCGGCAACTTGTCATTGCCCGCTTCGGCATCCACCCGGTATCCGAGTTCACGCAACGCTTTGAACAGAGCGCCTTGCGGACGCTCATGCATCCGTGACACCCCATGCAACCGGTACACGCCCTGCCCCATGCAAACCAGCGCCGCCAGGAAACGCGCGGCGGTCCCCGCATTGCCCACGAAAAGCTCCAAAGGCCGCTCCTCAGTTCCGCCGCGGGGAACCGAGCCCCCCTTGCCATATACCATGATATTCCGGTTGCCGCTTTCGGCCGGATCGGTTGCGACATTCACCATGAAGCCAAGATCCTGCAGGCAGTCCACCATGATCTGCGTGTCTTCACTCCAGAGCGCCCCTTCCAGCGTGACCTCCCCGCGCGCCAGCGCTGCCAGGATCAATGCCCGGTTGGTGATGCTCTTGGATCCCGGCACGGTGATCGACGCATGCACCGGGTTATCCAGCGGCACGATCTCAATTAATTCGGGCAAAGGCATTGGGTTTCCAGACTCTACTCCGATGAACGCGAATTTCCCCCGGCACGCCACAGGTCGCGACGCGTTTTCGCGAGGCGCAAGATCTGAAGAATCATGTTTGCATCGCCGGTTCTCAGGACGCGGCGGAATTTCTGCAGCTCGATGATGAACCCAGCCACCATCCGATCAACATGTTTCCGGTTGGCCAGCGCAATATCGCGCCACATCTGGGGCGACCCCGACGCGATTCGTGTCGAATCCCGAAACCCGTTGGCGCAAAGCGCTGCCTGGATCTTTGGAAGTTTGGGATGCAACACCAGGTTGGTCAATGTCACGGCGGCGAAATGGGGCAAATGACTGGACCTGCTGACGAGCAAGTCATGCTGTTCGGCAGGCAGCCTGAGAACCCGCGCGCCCAGGACTTTCCAGAATCGCTGCACTTTCCCAAGCGCGGCCGGGTCCGAACTCCGCGTCGGCGTGACGACACATACGGCATCGACGAACAGGTCCGGCCTGGCAGCCGCGACTCCGGTGGCTTCCAAACCCGCCATGGGATGGCTCCCAATGAAATGCGCGCCGGCTTTTCGAGCCAACCGTTCCAATTCCCGCGTCACGTCCGCCTTGACGCTGCCGACATCGGTCAGGATCGCGCCGCGCTTGATCGCCGGCAGCATCCGTTTCGTTAACGCCGCCATTTGTCCGAGCGGCGTGCACAGCACGATCAAATCAGCCCCGGCGACCGCCTCATGCAAGTTCCGCGTCGCGACGTCCACCGCTCCCCGCTTGCGGCATTGGGCAATGCTGGACTGACGGCGAACATAGCCGGCGACCTGGCCTGCCAGCCGTTTCTTCCGAACCGCCATGCCAATAGACCCGCCAAGCAATCCAACACCGACAATGGTTATCTTGCGGAAATGCACAGGAGAATTAAGAAGCAAAAGCCGCGGACACAAAAGCAAAAAGCTGAGGATTGAGGGTTAAGATGAGAAAAAAAGCGCCCTCACCCCGGCCCTCTCCCATCCGATGGGAGAGGGAGAACCGGTGCACGCGTTGGTTCAAACCATTGCGAAATTCTATCTAAATCGCACCCTACTGTCCCCTCTCCCGTCCGACGGGAGAGGGTCAGGGTGAGGGTTTTTTCCGTTTCCCGCTATACCTAAATTGGAACAACGCCCCTCAACTTCCAACCGCCATCGCATCCCGAATCAACGCCTCCACCTTCTCCACCACCTCTTCCGGCTTGATCGGCGTCAGCACTCCACCGCGCGGCTTCAGCTCCACTTCGCCTTTGGCCAGGGACTTTTCGCCAATCGCAATCCGGATCGGGAAACCCACCAGGTCGGCATCCTTGAATTTGACCCCGGGTCGATCATCACGATCGTCCAGAATCACATCGATGCCCCGGGCCGTGAGGTCGGCGTAAATTTTCTGCGCCAGCTTCATCACGGCGCTGTCCGGGGCGACGCTGAGCGGGGTGATGCACACCGTGTAAGGCGCGACGCTGATCGGCCAAATGATTCCATTCGCGTCATTGCTTTGCTCGATCACAGCCTGGAGCGTCCGCGTCACGCCGATGCCGTAACAGCCCATGACGCAGGGTCTGCGCTGGCCGTCCTCGGCAAGGAATGAGGAGCCGAGCTTTTCGCTGTATTTTGTTCCGAGTTTGAAGACGTGCCCGACTTCGATGGCGCGGCGGATATTCAGCGGCTTGCCGCATTTGGCGCACGGCTCGCCGGCTTTCACGGTCCGCAAATCCGCCCAGCCCGTGACCTGGATGTCGCGGTCTATCGAAACATTTCGGAGGTGAAAACCGTCCTGGTTCGCGCCGGTGGTCCTATCCGTCGCCCCCCGTAGCCGTTCATCGGCATAAATGCGCAGCCCCTTCCCGGGTTCTGACGACAACGTGGAGGACACCGCGCCGAGGCTGCCCGGATGCGCGCCCAGGGCGGCGACGATCTCGTCCGGCTCAGCGGGCCGGAACGTCGGCGTTCCAATCGCTCCCGCCAGCTTGGCGTCGTTCAACTGGTCGTCGCCGCGCAACAAAAGCAGCACCGGTTTGCTTTCAGCGATGTACACGAGCGTTTTGATTTGTTTTTCCGCGGGCACATTGAAGGGCGCCTTGGTCAGGGCATCAATGGTGACCACGCCCGGCGTCGCAAATTTTTCCACAGCCGCGCCGGCCGCTCCCGCCTGGCCTTTCGGCGCCGCGCTGGCCGCCTTTTCAATGTTTGCGGCATATCCGCAGCCCTCGCAAAAGACGACTTCGTTTTCGCCGGTCTCGGCCGGCACCATGAATTCATGCGAATAGTTGCCGCCGATCACCCCCGTGTCCGCTTCGACGGGAAAATTCTTCAACCCGCAGCGATCGAAGATGCGTTTGTACGTATCGTACATTTTCCGGTAACAAACCATGGCCGCATCGTCGCTGACGTCGAAGCTGTAGGCGTCTTTCATGATGAATTCGCGGGCGCGCATGAGGCCGAACCGGGGCCGGATTTCATCGCGAAACTTGACGCTGACCTGGTAAAAATTGACCGGGAGTTGCCGGTAGGAATTGATTTCGGCTGCGGTGAGGGTGGTGATGACTTCCTCGGCTGTCGGGCTGAGGACCCATTCTTTCCGGGCGCGGTCGCGGACTTTGTACAGGACATCGGCGGCGGTTTCGTAGCGGCCGCTTTGCTGCCAGATTTCGGGCGGTTGCAGTGCGGGCATGAGGACTTCCAGGGCGCCCGCCCGGTTCATTTCTTCCCGGATGATTTGCTCCACCTTGCGCAGCGCCCGCAAGCCGAGAGGCAGAAAGGTGTACAGGCCGCCGCTGAGCTTTCGAATCAGTCCCGCCCGGAGCAGCAGTTTGTGCGAGGTGATTTCCGCCTCCGCCGGCGTCTCTTTCAGTGTCGGGATGAGAGTGTGGGTCCAAAACATAGTGTGAGGTGAGAGGTGGGAAGTGAGAGGTGAGAGGTTAGGCGCGTGCGTTCCGTCTGGAAGCTGTCAGAATGGCCACTAGCTCGTTGCTCTCGGTCAATAATCGTTGCAATTCAGTGTGTTCTCGTGGGATCAGCGCTGCCAGACACTCCAGCCAAAAGAGGGATTCATCAGCTTCCTCTTCCGAGGTGCCGAGTTTGCTGATGAAATCCAGCTTCGATTTTGCGCGTTGTGCGGAGCGATAGTTCGCTGCTGTAGATGTGGCGGAGCGAATGAGCTGCCGCTTAATAATGGTGAACTCATCGTTGCGAGGCAGGGTGCGCGAATATAAAATTACGTCCAGCGCAAATTTCTTAGTCCTCCCGACCAAATCTTGCATAGATTCCCACGTTCCTTTCCCGCCCTTTGGCTATTCGGTCTTCCCTCTAACCTCTCACCTCTCCCCTCTCACTTCACAACGGCCCCTCTCACTTCCCACCTCTCACCTAACAACGCCCCCTCTCACTTCACCACGTTGACCAGCGGCGCCAAACCCTGAATTCTCACCTCCAGACGGTCGCCGGACTCTATCCGGCCAATGCCGCTGGGCGTGCCGGTCAGAATAATGTCGCCAGGAAGCAGCGTCATGTTGGTTGAGACGAAACTGACGAGTTGATAGCAGTTGAAGATAAGCTGGCTCGTATTGGAATTCTGGCGCAACTGGCCATTCTGAAAAAGCTGGATCGTCAAGTGACTCGGGTCGATTTTGGTCTCCACGTACGGACCCATCGGCGTGAAGGTGTCGAACGATTTCGCCCGCGCCCACTGGCTTTCGGAATTCTGAATCGTGCGATCGCTGATGTCCTGGGCGGTAGTGTAACCCAGGATATACCGGGCCGCTGCGGCCGCCGTCACGTTGCGCACCCGGCGGCCGATCACGATGCAAAGTTCCGCCTCGAAATCAGTGCGGTGATTCGGGAACGGTATCTCGATCTTTCCACCGTCGGGAATCAGGGAGGTGGTCGCCTTGAACCAGAACAAGGGCTCTTTGGGGAGCAGTTTGCCGGTCTCGCGCGCATGGTCGGCATAGTTCAGGCCGACGGCGATAATCTTGGACGGGACGACCGGAGTCAGTGTGCGCACGCCTTTCAGAGGCGCGGGTTTGCGGTCGTAGGAAGGGGATCCAAAGACGTCTCCGCGCAACCGGTACAATTCGCCGTCCACCACTTTTGCATAGAAGATTTCGTCGCCTTTTTGGAATCGGCCAATGGCTGCCATACGGGGTGATTAGTTTAAGTATGCCATGGCCACGTCGCAAGCCCGGAATCAAGTCGAGTCAATGAACGAATTGCCTCAAAAAGAAAGTTACCCGGAGGTGGGGAAAGTGGTTGAGTAAACCACTGGTTGCCTCAAAAGGGGGTGTTACCCGAACTATGCACCCTGAAATGAGTCAAACAACGCGTAAAGAGATACTGACAAAGATGCAAGTGCGCTATGTGCGCGCCGGGCAGGAGTACAGGTCCAAGCTGATCGACGAGGTGGTGGAACTGTTCGGTTATCACCGCAAGGCGGCGATTCGTGCGCTGGGTCGGCCGGTGCGGATGGGACCACTGGCACCCTTCGTAATTGGGCGGCCCAAGCAATACGATCCGGAGAAGTTATTGGGGGTTTTGAAGCCGATCTGGCTGGCGGCCTTGCAGCCATGTGGCAAGCGGTTGGTGGCGGCGCTGCCGGCGTGGGTTCCGGCCTACGAGCAGGACCAGCGGCGGTTGGACGGGGATGTGCGCCGGAGTTTGTTGAGTGCCAGCGCAGCTACGCTGGACCGGTTGCTGCGGCCATTGCGGGCGCAACACCGCCGGCGAGGGGGCACCCGTCCGGGGACTCTGTTGCGGCAAGAGATTCCGATTCGTACGGAATGGAATGATGAGGGAGCAGGTTATTTGGAGATTGATACGGTAGCTTTGTGTGGGGGTTCGCTGGACGACCGGCACGCTTGGATGCTCGATGGAGTGGACATTCGTACTACTTGGGTGGAGATGCGGGGGATACCCAACCGCGGCCAGGCGGTGACGCTGGAGCAGATCCGGGACGTGGAACAGAGCTTGCCCTTTGCACTGATGGGATTGGACAGCGACAACGGGGGCGAATTTATCAACCACCACTTTGTTGCGTATGCCCATCAACGAACCCGGCCTCTGGCCCTGAGCCGCAGCCGGGCCTACCGCAAGAATGACAATGCTCATGTGGAGCAAAAGAACTATACGCACGTGCGGCAATGGTTTGGTTACGAGCGGCACGATAACCATGAGGTCGTGCCCCTGATCAATGCGCTGTGCAAAGGTGCTCTGGGCCAATTGCTCAACTTCTTTTTGCCCAGCCTCAAACTGGAATCCAAACGGCGGGAGGGCAGCAAAATCAAACGAGTATACGGGCGGGCTCAAACCCCGTTGGAGCGGGTGCTGGAGCGCGAGGAGGTTTGCCACGAAAAGAAACGGCAACTCCGAGCGCTGCGGACCCAGCTCAATCCCTTTGCTTTAAGGAGAGAGGTCGATCGTGGCCTCAAGCAAATCGATCAAGCGCGGGAACTCAAAGGCTGAACAATGAAGAACCCACAAAACGGGAGATCGAACCAGCCGACAAAGAAGGCCGTGAGTGCGGCGGAGTTTGCGGCAAGCCCTTCGGGCGGTTCCGCTCCGCGGCGAGTGCTGGCGCACTCACCGCTACGCTCCACCGCCCGAAGGGCACTCCCCCCATGGGGGGCTTGACGTCATGAGTAATGTCTATGAAATCTTTCCCGTAATGCAGCGGGTTAGGGTAACAGCACTTTTGAGTCAACCGGAACCATTCCGGCCCCGGTTCGGGTAACAGTTACTTTTGAGGCGCGGCGTGAATCAGTGAGTCAGTGATTCAATGAATGAGAGAGGGTTGTCAGTGTTTCATTCTCTGACTCATTGACTCACTGACTCACTGACTTTTTTAGCTGCTCCCAATGAGAATCCCAACCGCAAATACCAGCAACCCTCCAATCACCACCTGCACCGCCGCCGACGACCATGCCGAGTCCATGTAGCGATGCCGGATCCAGGAAATGATTCCAAGTTCGATCGCCACCACCACGCCCGCAATGCAGGTGGCGGTTTTCACGTTGGAAATCAAGTAGGGCATAGTATGCCCGAGCCCGCCCAGCGCCGTCATCAGGCCGCAAACAAAACCCCGCGCCCAGGGATGCCCGCGGCCAGTCAGACTCCCGTCATCCGACAAGGCCTCGGCAAATCCCATGCTGATGCCCGCGCCAATGCTGGCGGCCAGGCCGACACGAAAGGTATCCACGCTGCTATGGGTGGCGAATGCGGCGGCAAACAAAGGCGCGAGCGTCGACACCGATCCATCCATGAGTCCCGCAAGACCGGGCTGGATCACTTGCAGCACAAACAGGCGCTTCTGCCGCGCCGATTCCTCCTCGCTCACATGGGCGTGCGCCATTCTTTCGGCAGTCTCGGCATGATGCCGTTCCTCCTCCGCCAGGTCGCCCAGCAACTGCCGGATGCCAGCATCGGTCGACTTCCGCGCCGCCGCTTCATAAAACCGCTTCGTCTCCAATTCCATCAACTCCGCTTCTTTCTGCACCGCCTTCAAGCCCAGCGGCCGGACCAGCCAGACCGGGCGCCGGCGCACAAACCCACGCACATCCTGACGCCTCAGCAATGGCACGTGATCCCCAAATCGCTCCCGGTACAAATCCAGCAGTCGATGCCGGTGCGTGTCCTCCACCTGCCGCAGTTCGGCAAATTGCGCGGCTTGCTCCTGGTAATTCTCCTGGAGCCCCTCGGCAATATCGTCGTAAATCCGCGCGTCTTCTTCCTCCTGCGAAATCGCCAACGCGAGAATTTCCCTTTCGGTAAGACTTTCAAATGAGCGCATGGTAAGGGACCATAACAGCCAATGTTTTGAGTTCAAGCCTCCGTTGAGCGATGCTCATAATCAAGTCAGTGAGTCAGTGAGTCAGTGAATCAGTGAGTCAACGAATGAGAAATGGTTGTCAGGGTTTCATTCTTTCATTCACTGACTCTCTGACTCTCTGACTCTCTGACTGTATTGCGATTTTGTGAACGACTTTTCAAAACCCGGCAAAGGTTCCAACGGCCTCTGCCTCGAATGCGGCCTTTGCTGCAACGGCGTGATTTTTGCCGACGTCCAGCTCCAGCCCGGAGATGACCCGGCGCGATTGCAGGCTCTGGGCCTGCCCTTGAAGTTGAAGCCGGCGAAAGGCCTGGGAGCGGGGGCGAACCCGAATCAATGGAAGTTTGCGCAGCCCTGCACGGCCTTGGATGGATGCCACTGC
>DASRKU010000115.1:0-3713 GCA_035648815.1 Verrucomicrobiia bacterium
TGGCCGCCACGTCGCTGTCGCTCCTCATGCTGTGCTGTCCTCTGCCGATCGCGGCCAGTGAGAATGTGCCGCATTTGCCTTTTGCCGAAATGGCCAATGTGCCCGATCGCGGCCAATTGCTCATCCGCGCCACGTACCAGGAATCCGAATCCTACTATTTCTGGGCCGGAAACACCCGGGATCGCGTCGATTACCCGCTCCGCGGCGAGCATTACGGCATCGACATCAACCAAGGTTTTCTCACGTTCCAATATGGTCTTTCCAGCAACTGCACCGCGGATCTGACCGTCGGCTATACCACCAGCGGCTGGCGCTACTTTTCCAATTTCAACAATCCCAACGGCAACTCCCAGTCCACCTCCGGTCTGACCGACTTTGCTTTTGGACTTCGTTACCAGCTCTGGCGGGAGCAGGATGGTGCTTGCCCATGGATGCCGACTGTGGCTTTCCGGGCTGGCGCCGTTTTGCCGGGGAGTTTTGATCAGAGATTCCCCTTCGCCCCGGGGACGCGTTCCACGGCCATTGAACCCGAGCTGGTCGTCCGCAAACATTTTGGCTGGCCAGGGCTGGGGTTCTACAGCGATGCCTTGTTTCGCTGGAATCATACTTCGGCAAACGATTTATATATCGTCTCGGCCGGATTCTTTCAGACGCTCCGGCGTTGGGAACTGGACGCAGGCTATCGCCACCTGGGCAGCATCAACGGCGGCGATATTGGATTTGATCCGACGACACGGTTGATCGATTACCCCAGGGCAGTCAGGGAGAACCAGGATTCTGTCGAAGCGGGCTTCAGCTATCGAGCCAAATGGCAGGATCTGCGGCTGGGTTTTTACTCCCGCACGGTGATGGACGGGAGCAATACCGACAAAAAGTTCTGGCTGGGCGCCTTCATTGAACTGCCCCTGGCCATGCTGAATCCCAAATAGAAGTGGCTCAGCAGTGTAGGCGCTCGCGCTGTGAGAGGAGCGCGGCTGTGTTTGGAGGAGCGCAGCGACGACAAACCAGCCGCAGCAGGCTCGATCCTTCCAGTGCGCTCCGGCCTTCCAATGTGCTGCGGCTGGTCTTCGACACAGCCGCGCTCCTCGCAAGGGACGACGCTTCGCTTGACTTGGCCCTTTCCCGCTGCAAGGTTTCGGGAGCTTGGCGCCTAAACAAGAAGCCGACGCGACAAGCGATTTATTCGCTAAAGCACAACAAACTCCCGTCGTGCGCTCTCTTGCCCGGCGCCTGGAGAATGGCGGAGTGTTGCCCGTGGACGGCATCGATCGCGCCGCCCAGCCGTTCTTTGCGGTCCTGCTGCGTTACTTGTTTCCGACGCGGCCCATCGTCGTCGTGCTGGAAAATTTGAAAATCCAGGAGAACTTTTTTCAGGACATCGAAACCTGGATGGGCGAACAAACCCCTCTTCCCTCTCAGCTCAAACCTCTCACCTTCTTCTATCCTTCCTGGGGAATTTTGCCTGACGATTCCAGGCTGCCGCACGTGGACGTGATCAGCGATCGCATGCAGGTGCTGATCCACTTGAGGGAACAGGCGGACAGGCAAAGCCCTCCGCTGGTGGTGACGAGCGTCTCGGCGTTGATGGAGCGAACGTTTACTCCAGAGGCCTTGCGCAGCCGCACACGCCAGTTGCAGCGCGGAGACCGGGTGGACCCTCTGTCCCTGGCGGAATGGCTCGAAGAGCAGGGTTATGAACCCGAAGCACAAGTCTCTCAAAAAGGCGAAATCTCACTGCGCGGCGGCATCCTCGACGTGTTCCCCCCCACAGGCGCATGGCCCGTCCGGCTGGAATTCTTCGGGGACGAATTGGAATCGCTCCGCGAATTCGATCCGCTCTCCCAGGTGTCCCGGGAAGAAATCACCACGATCATCCTGCCGCCGGCCGGTGAAGTTGGAATTCTCCGCAAGTTCGGGGGCGAGGTTTCTGGAAAGATTGCTCCGCCCTCGGAACCCCTGTTGGGCAGCTTCCTGGATTATTTGCCCGGCGACACCATCGTCCTCCTGGCAGATCCGGCGCGCCTTGCCGTCGTTGCGGGCGAGAACCAGCCTCCCGTTTCCAGCGACGCCGGGTTCTTTGTGGGCTGGGAGGATGTTCTGGCCGATTTGGCCAGGCGAGGCATGCCGCGCCTGGAACTCACAGAAGGCGACGGCTCGCAGTTCTCCAGCCTCGACGCCTACCGGCCCGTGACGGATCGCGCGCCGGAACCGCATGTGGCCGAAATCCAGCGTCGCGAATTCTTCAGCCAGGTCCACCGCTGGTTGCGGCAGGGCTATGCTGTCCATGTCTTCTGCAACAACGAAGGAGAACGAAGACGCTTCGAGGAAATCCGCGTCGAGCTGGGTCTGGCCAGAGGTCCGGAGCACGAGGGAACGGGACCGGCGCCCGATCCCCGGCTTGTGACTCACATCGGCACGCTCTCCCGCGGTTTTGTCTGCGACGAAGCCAGGCTTGTTGTCGTGACGGACGCGGAGATTTTTGGCCGTTACAAGGTGCAGCGTCCGCGCCGGCTCAAATCCGCTCATGCCCAGTCCACGCGCTCGGCCCTGGAGATCGACTTCAGCGAACTGGCTCCGGGCGATCTGGTGGTGCACGTGCAACATGGAATCGCCCGCTACCAGGGATTGCAGCAAATGCCCCTCGGGACCCGGCCCGATCCATTGCGGCTCCAACCCAGCACCGCGCCCGCTTTCGGCCCCGAATGCCTGGTGCTGGAATTTGCGGCCTCCGACCCCGCGCAACCGGCGCCCAAATTGTATGTGCCGGTCTCTGAAGCCCACCTGGTGAGCAAATATGTCGGCTCTGGAAAAGCCCGGCCTCCCCTGAGCACCCTGGGCGGCACGCGCTGGGCAAAAGCCATGATACAGGCCGAATCTGCCGTCCGCGATGTCGCTTCCGATCTGCTTTCCATCCAGGCAGCCCGCGAATCGCAGCCTGGACATCCCTTTGCTCCCGATCTCCCCTGGCAACGGGAGTTCGAAAGCGCATTTATTTACGAAGAGACTCCTGACCAGGTCACAGCCATCCAGCAAACCAAAGCCGACATGGAAAGGCCCAAACCCATGGACCGGCTGATCTGCGGTGATGTCGGGTTCGGCAAAACCGAAGTCGCGATCCGGGCTGCCTTCAAGGCGGTGATGGACGGAAAACAGGTGGCGGTGCTTGTCCCCACAACGGTGCTGGCGCAGCAGCATTTCAATACGTTCCGGGAACGCATGGCCGATTACCCGGTCCGTATCGAGCTTCTTTCCCGTTTCCGCACGCGCCGCCAGCAAGACCAGGTCGTGCGGGACCTCGGGCAGGGCGCGGTGGACATCGTGATCGGAACCCATCGTCTCTTGCAGGGCGACATTCGATTCAAGGATTTGGGTCTGGTGATCATTGACGAGGAGCAGCGATTTGGTGTGATGCACAAGGAGACATTCAAAATGTTTCGCAAGCTCGTGGATGTGCTGACCCTGAGCGCCACGCCCATCCCGCGCACCCTCTACCTGGCGCTAAGCGGGGCGCGGGACATGAGCACCATCCAAACTCCGCCTCACGATCGTTTGCCGGTGGAAACGATCGTCACCCAATACGATGAGCGGATCATCCGCGATGCGATCCAGCGGGAGTTGCAGCGTGGAGGCCAGGTCTTTTTCCTGTATAACCGCGTTTTGACCATCCATACCATGGCGCAGAAGCTGCGCGCGTTGGTCCCCCAGGCCCGCAT
>DASRKU010000116.1:0-2906 GCA_035648815.1 Verrucomicrobiia bacterium
CGCAAGCCGGTTCACTCACTCAATCACTCAATCACTCAATCACTGATTCACTGACTCATTGACTGTTTCCTCCTTCTTGGTTGCGGTAGTTGGGGGCTTCTGGTTCCATCTGGGTCCATATCGTGAAAAAGGCTTTAATCACCGGAATCACCGGCCAGGATGGATCCTACCTGGCAGAATTTCTCCTGGCCAAAGATTACGAAGTCCACGGCATCATCCGCCGGGCAAGCACCTTCAACACGGGCCGCCTGGATCCCATTTACGATGATCCACACTCCTCCAGGAACCGTTTGTTCCTGCACTATGGGGATTTGGCGGATGCGAGCGCCCTGGCGCGGCTGATCGGGAAAATTCAGCCGCAGGAGATTTACAATCTTGCCGCCCAAAGCCATGTCCGCGTGAGCTTCGACAATCCGGAGTACACCGCCGACGTGACTGGCACCGGCACGGTGCGGTTGCTGGAAGCCATTCGCGAAACCGGGATCAGCCCGCGATTTTATCAGGCCTCTTCAAGTGAGATGTACGGCATGGTCCGGGAAGTTCCCCAAACCGAAGTCACTCCGTTCTATCCCCGCAGTCCCTACGGCTGCGCCAAAGTTTATTCCTATTGGATCACGGTCAATTACCGGGAGTCCTACGGCCTCCACGCTTCCAACGGAATTCTCTTCAACCACGAATCGCCACGCCGCGGCGAAACCTTCGTGACCCGCAAAATCACGCGCGCCATCGCCCATATCAAAGCGGGTTTGCAAAAGAAACTCTACCTCGGAAACCTGGATTCCAAGCGGGACTGGGGATATGCCAAGGAGTACGTGGAAGCCATGTGGATGATGCTGCAGCAGAACAAGGCCGACGATTACGTGATCGCCACCAACGAAACCCATTCGGTCCGGGAATTTCTCGATGCGACCTTCAGTCATGCCGGATTGGATTGGAAGAACCACGTGGAAATCGACCCTCGTTATTTTCGACCGGCGGAAGTCGATTTGCTCCAGGGCGACTACAGCAAAGCCCGTCGCGTGCTGGGCTGGGAACCCAAAACCACTTTCGCCGCCCTTTCAAAGCTCATGGTGGATGCGGACATCGAGCTGCTTCGCCGCCACCGCCAGGGCGAGATTCGAATGCAGGGGTAACAAGAAGAAGTGGCTGTGTCTCGTAAGAGCACAGCTAATCAGAGTCAGCCTTTGCTCCCCGTAACTGCACCTCGTAAGAGGGCAGCTAATCATAAAGTCAGCCGTGGTCTCACGACACACGGCCACAAGACTCCACAAGATTCCATCCCTTACTCCAGCGTGTACTTCCTGATCCCCATAAGCTGCCCGGCAATGCGCAGCATAAACCGGGGGACAATTCCCAGATAACGCCTCCACAATCGCCGCGGCTCGCTGCAAAGCCGGAAGAACCATTCCAATCCGCTGCGCTGCATCCACCGCGGGGCTTGCGCTACCCGCCCGGAATGAAAATCAAACGCGGCGCCGACACCAAAGAAAAGTGTGGCGTCCAGACGCTGCCAGTATTGGGCCATGAAAGCCTCCTGCTTGGGCGTGCCGAGACCCACCCAAAAGAGATCCGGCTTTAATGCGCTCACGGTCCGAACCAACCCGGCGTCTTCATCCGAGGTGAGCGGACGGAATGGCGGCGTGTAGGTGCCGACGATTTTGATGCCGGGGAATTTGGTTTCCAACCGCAGCTTCAATTCCTGCGCCACGCCTTCGGCCCCGCCGTAAAGAAAATGGGTGTACCCTTTATCCCGGGCAAATTCGCATAGCATCAGCATCAGGTCCGGACCGTAAACCCGATCCATGTGCTTGAACTTTTCGCATCGACCCATCCATACCAGAGGCATTCCGTCGGGCGTGGTCAGAAACGAGTGATTGAGTATTTTGCGAAAGTCCTCGTGGCTTTGCGCGTGCATGACGCCATGCACGTCGGTCACGCACACGTAACCTTTGGCTTTGCGCTCCAGCGCCCCCGCCACAGCATGCAGCGCGGAATCCAGGTTGATGGCGCTGACGCCGACGCCCAAAACGTTCGCTCGCTCGGGAACGCGCTCGTTACTATTCATCGAGTTTAGTATAATCGCTTGTATCGGACCGAGACAATGAAAAAAGGCGCATGTCCGACGTTCGGGCCGCGAGGGTGTGATCAAAAGTGGGTGCGGAGCGAAGGCATTCTCTGTTGGAGGAGCGCGGCTGTGTTTTGAGGAGCGCAGCGACGAGAAACCAGCCGCAGCAGGCTCGATCCACCCAGTGCGCTCAGGCGTTCCGACGTGCTGCGGCTGGTCTTCGACACAGCCGCGCTCCGCGCAAGGGACTGCGTCCCTCACCCACTTCTAATCACACCCGGGCCGCGGAGCACCGAGGTAAAGTGATTGACAACGCGAGGCCAATCTTGTTTGCTCCGGCCCCTGTCTCAGACCCGGCCTCGCGGCGGACCTGGCACTGAACGAATGCTGCCACCACCAACGACGAGACCTCGATGAAGGTTCTTATTTTCGCCCATGTGCCACCCCCCCACCATGGCCAAAGCTACGCGGTGCAACTGCTCCTGAACGGCCTCGGAGGAAATCGGCGAAACAACCCTTCCGCCCCAAACCCCACGCCCTTTCAAATCGATTGTTATCACGTCAACGCCCGCCTTTCGCAAACCCATGCGGATATCGGGAAAATTCGTCCACAGAAGTTCCTTGTCGTCCTGGGCCGGTCCCTGGAAGCCATCTGGTGCCGGTTCCGCTTCGGAGTCCGTGTGTTTTATTACGTCCCAGCGCCAAGAAAAAGAGCGGCTGTTTACCGGGACTTCATTGTCCTGACCTTGTGCCGGCCTTTTTTCAAACACTTGGTCCTTCATTGGCACGCGGCGGGCCTTGGGGAGTGGCTGGATGAACCGGCTCAACGCCGGCTGCGGGG
>DASRKU010000117.1:0-5279 GCA_035648815.1 Verrucomicrobiia bacterium
ATATCGGAACTTTACATTTGATGTCCAGACAAAAATCGGGAAATCTGTGAGTTTCCCGGGTGTGGCAATTGAAGTAACGCCGTTTTTCTGATCAAACTAAAAAGAAGAAAAAACCCCTCACCCTGACCCTCTCCCATCGGATGGGCGAGGGAACAGCACCCCACGATTTCGATAGAATTGCGCTATGGTTTGCACGAAACGCGTCAGACTGTTCTCCCTCTCCCGTCGGACGGGAGAGGGCTGGGGTGAGGGTTTTCTGACTCAGGCCACGAAGGGGGCGCCGAAGTGCTTTTGCAGGACCAGGGCAATGGTGCCCCGCAAGCGGGGTTGCAGCTCCGCATTGAGCGGCAGGATTTGTGTCGCGGCGTGAGTGTAACAACGGCTCTCCACCGCTTCGGCAATGATAGGTCCGATCCTGGACCATGCGCGGGTTACTTCTCCCACGACGACCAGGACATCAGGAGCCAGCCCGGTCACGAGCATGGCGATTCCGAGTCCGAGGTAATTTCCCATTAAATTCAGTGCTTTGCAGGCCTTGACGTCTCCCTGCTCGGCAAGTTTTAACAGATCCCCGAAACTGAGAGTTCCCGATCCATTCCTGGAGCCGGCTTCTGCCCGGCGCGCACTGGTGTTCTGGGTGTAGTAACGGACCGCGGCGGGGTTCGAGGCCAGCACTTCCCAGCAACCACGGTTGCCGCAGCGGCACTCGGGTCCATCCGCCATGAGGGCCACATGCCCGAACTCACCGGCCATGCCGGTGGTGCCTCGAACAATCTGCCCATTCATGATCATCCCCACGCCAATCCCCTCCGATACTGTGACGGCGGCCAGGTTGCGGACACCTTCACGGTGGCGGCCGGACCAAAGCTCGGCCAGCGCACACGCATTTGCCGCGTTCTCCAATTCCACCGGCAACCCCGTCGCCTGCTCCAGCGGGGTCTTCAGATCCAGGCTGGTCCAACCCAGATTGGGAGCAACGGCCAGCCGTTGCGTGGCCACATCGACACGTCCGGGCAGGACCATCCCAATGCCTTCATAGGAACTCCTCGGGTGGGCGCGAATTAAATCCAGAATCCGCCGTTTCAGGCGCGTGATGAAATCAGCGGGGTCGCTCCCGGTGGACATGGTTTCCTGCGCCAGGAACTGGCCTTCTGCGCTTGCCACCACCAGCGTTGTCGTGATGGGCTGCACGTCAATGCCGATGATTCCCGCCCGCTCGGGGTTTAAATGGAGAAACGTGGGCTTGCGTCCGCGCGGCAGGTGGCCTACCGCACCTTCCATCACCCAACGTTCGGAGATCAACTCTTCAGCGATCGCGGAGACGGTGCTGCGCTGCAGGCCGGAATGCCGGGACAATTCAGCGCGGGAGACGGGCTGGTGTTTGCGAATCAGGTTCAAGACGATTCGCCGATTGATATCGCGAGCCGTTTCGCTCGTGGCGACCTGAAAATTATTAAGATCTATCTTGCGCACACCTTGTTCAGCCCTCGAACTTTATGCAGGATTATTGCTTCCATGTCAATTCTGAATGAACCAGCAAAGGTTTTAACCACGGATGGACACGGATGACTCCGTGAAGTCAGTGAGTCAGTGAGTCAATGAATGAGAGAGGGTTGTCAGTATTTCATTCTCTGACTCACTGACTCACTGACTCAATAAGGGAAGGCAGGGCTGCGCTGCGCGCAGCCGGACACACGCAGTGCGCCCCTACCAAAAAATCCGTGTCCATCCGTGGTTAAAATGAATCACCGGGAGCTATTGTGCTCGTCGACTTTCTGCCGGATCGCCCGGGTGTGTTCGGGTGTGCTGCCGCAGCAGGAACCAATAATATGGGCGCCCGCAGCCAGGAGTTGTTTCACGCCCTCAGCCATATCGGCCGGGGATTGTTTGTAAACCGCCTTCCCCTTTTCAAGCACGGGAAGCCCCGCATTCGGCTGGGCCATCGTGGGCAACGCGCAATTCCGGCGGTAAAGCCGAACCACTTTGGCCGCGCCTTCCATATCCATTCCCGTCCCGCAATTCAAAGCCACAATATCGCCACCGGATTTCTCGATGAATTTGGCCGCCTTTTCAGGCGACACGCCCATCATCGTTTTGAAAAATGTTTTGTCGGTCGACAGGTCATAGGCCAGAGAGGCGATAATGCACGGCGCCCCGGCTGCCTTTGCGGCGGCGATCGCCAGTCCGAGTTCCTCGAGAGAAGTCTGGGTTTCAATAATGATGGCGTCGACCCCGGCCCGGACCAGCGCGCCGGCTTGCTCTTCGAAAGAGCGGCGCGCCTCCTCTTCGGTCAGGTCTCCGTAGGGTTCCAGAATTGCCCCCAGGGGGCCGATGTCTCCAAGCACGTAACCGGTGCGGCTGCCAAATGCCTCGCGCGCAATCTGCACCGCGGCGCGGTTGACCGCATCCACCTCCGAAGCCAGCTCGTGCCGCGCCAGCATGGTGCGGCTGCCCCCAAAGGAATTGCTGATCAGACAATCCGCGCCGGCATCCACATACCGCTTCTGTATCGCAAGCACCCGCTCCGGGTGAGTGACATTCCACTGCTCGCCACATCCTCCGCTCTCCAGCCCCGCCAGCATCAACTGCGTTCCCATCGCTCCATCGCATACCAGTCGTCTTTCCTGCAACGCTGCTTTCAGTGGCTTGTTCATGTCGGGATCAGGATTCACAGAGCCGGTCCCTTTTCAAGTCATTTCACCCAAGACGCCCCGTTCCGCCAAACTGTTCTGGCATTACCGTTGATTATTCGTTATGTTCAATCCCCGAATTAAATTCCAAAATCCCAAAATCCAGAAGCCTGCGGCATGAGTGTCGAGTTGCATTTTAATGACGAGCATTCCTATGTCCTGCCCGGCGCGTCCCTGTTCGAGGCCGCGGAAACCTTGGGCATCAAAGTTCCGACATCCTGCCGCAAACAGGGAAAATGCAAAGAGTGCATGGTCGAAGTGCTGGAAGGTTCTGAATGCCTCTCGGTTCGCGCGCCGGCCGAAGCGCATCTCTCCGGCAGATTCCGGCTGTCCTGTTGCGCCAGCATTACGGCCGATTCGGGAGTGGTGCGCTGCCATACGATGCGGCGCGGCAACATGCAAATCGAGCGGCACGCGTTTCATCTGCCGGTGCCGGTGAAAACCTGGCAGCAGGACCCCGCCGTCACGCGCTCCGGGGATCGGGTGTTGATGGATGGGGAGGAAATCGACCGTTCTTCCGGGCCGATTTGCGGGTTGGCGCTGGATTTGGGGACGACGACGATTGTGATGCGGCTGTTGAACCTGGAGACGGGAGAATTGATGGCCGATTGTTCATTTGAAAATCCGCAGCGCTTTGCGGGGTCGGACGTGATGGCCAGGATTCAGTACGACACGGTGCACGGGGGCAGGTTGCTCCAACGCACACTGGCTGGATACCTGGCCCACGCGATCGAGGAACTGCCGGTGGATCCCAAGTCGATTTACGAGATGGTTGTGGCCGGCAATTCCACCATGCGGGACCTGTTTTTCGGCTTGAGTGTGTACACGATCGGCCAGAGCCCGTACCAGTCCATTACGGAACTGGAGATGCGGAAAGGCGAGCGGACCGGCACCCGGCTTTTGGAATCGGCCCGTAAATTATTCCTGCCGCTTCATCCGCGGGCGCGAGTGTATGGATTGCCGATCATCAGCGGGCATATTGGAGCCGATGCCGCGGCGTGCCTGTTGGCCGTGGACATGGCTCACGAGGAGCGCCTGGTGGCGGTCATGGATATCGGGACCAACACGGAACTGATTGTCGGGAACCGGCACCGGATTCTTGCAGCCTCCTGTCCGGCGGGCCCGGCCTTTGAAGGCGGAAAGATCAGTTGCGGGATGCCGGGCCTGCCTGGCGCCATTGACCGTGTGCAAATGGACGATGCCGGGGTGCTGCATGTGAGCGTGATCGGAAACCGGCCGGCTGAAGGAATCTGCGGTTCCGGGCTGGTGGATTTGCTGAGCGAACTTCTCCGGACCGGACGGATGAATTCGCTGGGCCGCTTTGAGGATGGCGAAGGGAAAATCGTGCTGAACGCCAGGAGCGACCAAAGCATTTATTTCAACGAGAACGATGTCAACGAACTGGCCCAGGCCAAGGGCGCGCATGTGGCTGGGCTGCAAATTGTCCTCCAGGATTATGGAATCCGGTTTGAAGATCTGCAGGTGTTCTACCTCGCCGGCGGTTTCGGCAGGCACTTGAATGTCGAATCCTCCCGCCGGATCGGCCTGATCCCCGATCTGGATGCGTCCCGGATTGTCCAGGTTGGCAACGCCTCGATAGAGGGTGCGTGCATGGCATTGTTGTCCCAGGCCAGGCGCAGGGAAGTGGAGGAGCTCGTTGGACGCGTCACCCATTGCCGGCTGGAGGCGCATCCGCATTTCTTCGACTATTTTGTCGAGGGCTGCCAGTTTCAGCCGGTGAACTCCGCCGCCAATGCTTGAACTAATCGATGCGCAGCCATTGGTTGGAGTGGATGAAGCCGAGTACCGGCGGCTCCTGGGCTATCCTGCGCAATACGTCCTGGAAGGGCGCGCGCGGGAGCTGGCTGACTGGGCGCGCGAATGGTATGCAAAACACGGCCGCCCATGGGTGTATGCGCGCCAGACCGATGGCGTCGAGGTGACTGCCGACGCGCTGCGAATTGATGGCGCGGCCATCATCTCCAAACGCCTTCACGAACAGTGGGTCGATGCCCGGACTTCCGCTGCGATGCTCGTGGCGGTCAGCGCGGGCAAAGAGTGCGAGGAAAAGTCGCGGGAGCTGTGGCAGGAGGGCAAACCTGACGAGTATTTTTTCCTGGAAAGTTACGGCTCGGCTGTTGTGGAACATTTGATCACGGCGACCGGCGGCCGCATCTGCGCCTGGGCCGAGCCGCAAGGCATGGCGGCGCTGCCCCATTACAGCCCCGGCTATACCGGATGGGACATTTCCGACCAGGTCAGGCTGTACGAATTGATTCGGCAACCCGTGGACCGCAGTCTGCCGGGCGAGCTTCGATTGCTGGACAGCGGGATGTTGCAGCCCAAGAAATCGATGCTGGCCTTGTTTGGCGTGACCCGAAGCGTGGAGCGGGTGACTCGATATTCGGCGCTGACTCCTTGCGAGACGTGCGCCCTGGCTGGATGCCAGTATCGCCGGGCGCCGTATCGTCGCGCGCTCCCGCAACTGGAGGATGTGCGGCGGTTGCAGGGGCAGGGGACCGCGGCAAACGGGGCGGAGCATGCCGGTTTGCGCCCGGATGCCCGGTACACTGTTCACCCGCGCGCGCT
>DASRKU010000118.1:0-13460 GCA_035648815.1 Verrucomicrobiia bacterium
CCCTGGGAACAGGCGAACGCTCAACGGTGATGTTAGCGGCGCACTGTGTGCGTCCGGCTGCGCGCAGCGCAGCCCTGCCGGGGAAGGCCTGACCCTCAGTTTGAATCAGCCGCCGGCCCGGTCGCCTCAAGCGCGTGGGCCGCCTGGTCGGCCCGCTGCAGCCGGGTGAGAATGCCCATAAGCTTTTCATTCTCCGGATCCAGCCTGGAAAGATAACGCATTTGATCGAGCGCCTCTTTTGTTTGACCCTTCCGCTGAAGCCAGCTCGCCAGGTGGACCCTGGCGGACACAAGCGTCGGCTGGGTCTCGATGGCTTGTTCGAACCAATGGATGGCCTCGTCAGAGCGACCCTGCATGGCAAGGCATTGTCCCCAATGATCCGCCGCTTTCGCGTTGGAGCGATCCATCGCGGCCAGGCGCGCATGTTCCATCGCCTCCTCGTGCCGGCCTGTGGACTCCAGCAACATCGCCAGGTTGTAATGGCTGTTCGAGGAGCGCGGCTGCCGCGCAAGCGCCCGCCTGAGCAAGGCTTCAGCCTCTTTGTAATTGCCCTTGGAGGTCTGGAGCATGGCCATGAAATTCAGGGCGGAGACATTCTCAGGCTCCAGCTCCAACACGCGCTCAAAGGTCGAACACATCGCCGCCACCCCACCCTTGCGGCCCCCATTCAAGCTCGCCAGGTAAATCAACCCCTGCGGATTATCCCAGTACGTCTTCAGAAGAGCATCGGAATAACGCGGTCCCTCGTCCAATAGCCGCCGCATCCGGGCAAAACGGATGTCCTCCGGCAGGACCGAGTAGGCCTCGGCGGTCCGGCCCAGCAACGCCAGCCGGCTGATCTTCGAGCGAATCGCAAGCTCGTTTCCAAGGGAATGAACCGCGGAAGCATCGCCGATATCTGTCAGGTACGGCAGGAGAGGCTCCATCGCGGGCACGAATTCCGATGAGTCCATCAAAACCTTCCTCGAGTGGCAGGTTTTATACTGGGTATAGGGAAGATCGTCGGTATTCACCGGTCCTTCCCCCGCCCAGTTGCGGAGCGCGCTTTCGGCGCAGATAAAGGAATCCAGCAATCCCGCCACGGTATGCAGCCCAAAAGGCTCCAGGTCCCGGCGCACAGCCTCGACACCCAGCCGCTGTTGAAGCTGGCGCACGTTGATGGACAGCGGCTGCGCAGTCCCCACCAGCAATCCGTAAGAAATAAACTGGCCCTGGTCGTCAATCCCATGCGCCACCCAAAGACTCCCGTGCGGAAACACCGATTGAAACGTTCGCACAATGATCCGAAACTCGAGCGAGGAGAGGCCGTGACGGGGAACCCATTCCACAAACACTCCGTTGCTCGTGAGCCGTTTCCGAACCAGCTTGTAAAACTGCTCGGTGTACAAAACCCAGCTGTCTGAGTTCTTGGGATGAGTGGAATCCGAGATGATCACCGGCCACCTGCGGCGCGCCATCATGAGGTAATTGCGCCCGTCGTCGATCACCACGCGCGTTTTCGGGTCGCGCAGAACGCCGTTGTTTTCCTCCGCCAACAGCGCGGCCGCTTCCAGCACCCCGCTTTCCAGGTCGACAATCGTCAGCGACTGGACTTCGGGAATCCTGGTGGTGGCCCCGGCGGCAATGCCTCCACCAAAACAAATCATCAGCACGTCTTTGGGATCGGGATGGAGCATGGGCCCCAGGTCTCCCAGCAGCTTGAAACAGCACAGGTGCGAGTAGAGCACAGGGACTTCGGAGGCCCCGTTCACATAGAGCGTCTTGCACTGGTTCACCCGGTCGCGGGTCACGATGGCGGTGCCCGTCCGGCCTTCGCGGTAGAACAGGATGTCCGTGTGCCTTGCCAGGCTGAAATTTTTTCCCAGGAACACGCGCTGGCAGAGATTGGAAGGCGCACAGGCAATAAACACTACCGCCGCGCCCCCGAACACCAGGGCTGACGCCAGCGCCATCCGGCGCATTCCCGCGGGACGCGCGGCCAATAATCCCAGACCCATGGCCCCATACAGCATGGATGCCAGCAGCATGCTGCGCTGAATTCCAAGGATCGGGACAAGCACAAATACCGGCAGGAGCGATCCGACGACCGTTCCCGCCGTGTTCACCGCGAATAAAACTCCGACACGCCTGCCGAGCCCCTGCACGTGCCGTCCATAGACGCTGCACAGGAGCGGGAAAGACGCTCCCATCAGGATTGTGGGAAGCAGGACGGTGATCAGGGAGAGTCCTCTCAGCTCCCAGGCGTGAGGGGGACCCATGGCGTAGGCAAGGGCCCCGGTCCAAAACGTGGCCAGCACCGACAACCCGAGGAGCAATTCAGTCGCGCTCAGGGCGAGCGCCGAAAACTGAATCCGCTTCGCCAGAATGCAGTAGATCCAGCCGCCGGTGCCGAGGCCGAGCAGGTAGATGCCGATGACGGTGGGAAAAACATAAGGGGACTGTTCCAGGAAGGAGAGATAACGAAACCACAACACTTCACAGGCAAGACTGACAAACCCGTTGAGGAAAGCCACTGTGAGCAGCAGCCACGCCGGGGATAAATCGGGCTCGATGTTGCGGTCAATTCCGGCGGTCGGCCGCGATGGAGCCGCCTCGACGTTTGCCGGGGTGAGCCTGGTCATCGGGCGTGACAGCCCAAATGCGGCCAGGGCGACCACCATATTGATGCAGAAGGCCAGTTCATTTGTCAGGCGCATGCCCAGCGTGTCCAGCATCCAGAATCCTGCAGCTAATCCGCCCGCGGAAGCTCCCACAGTGTTCCAGCAATATAATGACCCGATGCACCTGCCGATGATCCGGTCGGAGTAGGTCACGGCCCGGACCAGCAACGGCAAGGTTGTCCCCATTAAGAAACAAGGCATGGCCAGGATGACGAAGGAGAGTCCAAATCGCGCGAGCGTGCTGAGCAGCAGGGATTCAGTGGAAAGAAAATGCAGCTTGGGGACGACCGCTCGCAGCCAGTCCAGCAACCAGGGAATTGCGAGCGCCCAAAGTCCGACGAGCACCTGCACCGCTCCGAAGGCGGCGACCCAGCGGCTGGTGCGGTCCGCCCACTTTCCTCCAATCCACCCGCCCAATCCCAACCCGGTCATGTACGCGCACAGGACGATGCTAATGGCGTAGGAACTGTTGCCGAAAACGGTGACGAACTGCCGGCTCCACAGCACTTCAAAAATCAGGGAGGTAGCGCCAGAGAAGAAAAAACACGCGTAGACGCCCCAGCGGACCCAGGTGGCGCCATAACGGGCGGAGGAGAGCGCGGGCAATGCCTTGCTCATGCAAACGTTCCTCTGAACAGAACAGCTCTGTCTTCAAAGCCCGTGCGTTCCAGACCAGCGCGCCAATCCTTGTTGCCCTGATTACTTCAACAAACGCCGCGCCTCCGAGTACGCACAGCTCAGTTGTAAATGGGTTTCAGCCAATTCCCTTATTGTCCTGGAGCAGATAAGAACAGGTCTGGAAATGAAAATCAAGCCCGCCGCCTCGGAAACAAAAGCCCTCGGTTTCCTCCGTTACCTCCTGTTAAAAAAGATTACTGAGGCAGCCCCGCCTGCGACTTCCGTGATATTGACGTCCCCAATTTCTGGCCATACCCTTTACCCAGAAGTTTAAGGATTCTCAGAAATGATTCACTGTTACCCGCCCAATATGAAAATAGCAGGAAAACAGTCAGTGTAATTAAATTGTTCGGCAAAAATATGAAACCTCTTCAGATTACGCTGTTCTTGATCGCCAATGTGATCTTCCTCTCGCAAGCAGGTCGCAACATTCACCATCTGGTATTTGGTGCCCAACCTTCCGTGTTGGACAAGTTTGAGCCGGAAAAGCAAAAGGCACGCTCCGAGGCACAGCTTCAGGTTCTGCTGGCCGACTACCAAGCAGTCTCAGAGGAGATTCGAGCCTTAGAGAAGGGGAAAAAGAATTCAGAGGTTATGGATTTACGACAAGAGCATTCGGACCTGTACGAAAAGAAGGATGCGTTGCGCTCGGAAATATCAGAGCGTGAGGAGAAGGCTCGGGAGATGCGCGATCTGTGGATCTACTGTGGGTATGGTCTTTTGTTGATCATTGGGGGCAGTGTTCTTTACCGGCGAAGAGTCGTATGGCCCGGTTTTGCGATACTCGTCACCGGGTTTTGCGTTTTGGAGTATTGGGCAAGTCCCAGCTTCTTCGGCGGTGGCGCGGTTGCTGAGTATCATCAGTTGCTCCTCAGTAAGACGATCCTCACCTTTCTGGCACTGGCGGCGCTTTATGTTTTCTGGAGGATGAGAGCGGGGCCGAACAACTGACGGAGCCGGAGCAGCTTTGAAGCCCTCGAGCGGCGCAACCGCTCGATGACTTCTACAAAGGCAATTGAGAGTTTGCGCTGCGGCCCTACATCACGTGCGCCGGGATCCCCTGCTCCACCATGCCTTTGGAAATCGCGTATCGCGTCAAACCCGCGACATCATGAATGTTCAGCTTGTTCATGACCTGTTGGCGGTGCTTTTCCACCGTTTTGATGCTGATCGAGAGTTCGGCCGCAATCTGCTTGTTGGAAAATCCTTCGGCAATCAACTGCAACACCTCCGCTTCACGCGACGTTAAATCCAGGCTCTTCCGCACCGGCTGCCCGTTGGCAAACGCTTCCCGGCATTGATCCCGCAATCGCTTCGCAATCGTGGGGCTGTAAAAAGCATTGCCCTTCTGCACTTCCCGAATCGCCTTCACCAGCTCGTTGGCGGCGGTTTGTTTGATCAAATACCCCGAGACCCCCGCTTCGGTCAACTGCTGCACGCAATCGTCGTCACTATAGGACGTCAGCACCAGCACTCGCGTCGATGGCAGCGCCTTCAGTATCTGGCGCGTCGCCTCCAACCCGTTCAACAGCGGCATCGCCACATCCATCACCACCACGTCCGGAGCGGTCTTTAGCGCCATTTGCACCGCAATACGCCCGTTTTCGGCTTCGCCAATAACCTCAATGTCGTCTTCAGATTTCAGCAGGGCCCGCAACCCCTGGCGCACCACGGTGTGATCGTCGACCAACAGCACGGAAACTTTATTCATGATTCATTTCTATTCAACCTCCGCTTGTACAGCCGCCGCGGTCCCGCAGGAATGGGGTATACAACCCACACGGACCGGGAAAAGCGTTGATCCCCGAAGTGCCCTTCACTAAGGTCGGGCCGTGCCTGTTCATCTCACGATTCTCGGCAGTGGTTCGGGCGGAAATTGCGCATACCTGGAGACCGAAGACGCGCGCATCCTCATCGACGCCGGGTTCAGTCTTCGCCAGATTCGGCATCGCCTCGCCACCATCGGCCGCACACCGGAAAATCTTACCGGCATCCTGATCACCCACGAACACAGCGACCACGTTCAGGGACTGGGAATGATCAGCAAGAAGCTCCAGGTGCCGGTTTATTGCAACCGCCCGACACAGGAAGCCATTCATTTCCAGCTTCAAACCAACTTCGACTGCCGCCTGTTCATTACCGGGGCGAGCTTTGATATCGGCGATGTGCTGGTGGAAACTTTCTCCGTGCCGCACGACGCGCAGGATCCAGTCGGTTTCCTGTTCCGGACCCAGGGCGTGAACATCGGTTTCTTAACCGACCTGGGACATGTCACCAAGCTCGTGCTGGAACGCGTGCGCCCGTCCAACGCGCTGGTCCTGGAAGCCAATCACGATGTGAAAATGCTCCAGGACTGCGTGCACCGGCCCTGGAGCCTCAAGCAGCGCATCCTCAGCCGGCATGGCCACCTATCCAATGAAGAGGCTGCCGATGCCGCCGAACAGCTCATATCGGCCGATCTGCGGCATCTGTATCTTGGCCACCTGAGCCGCCAGTGCAATACGCCCGGCCTGGCGCGGCAGGCAGTCGAGAACAGACTGGAGAAAATCGGCGCGCATCACGTTTCCCTGGAACTCACAAACCAGAATGTCCCCTGCCCCACGTTGTCTCTGGCCCCATCTCCCCAACCGGCAGCAAGCCATGTGTAGCGGGAGGGACGAAGGTCGAAAGTCGAAGGTCGAAGGCGCCCTCGCCCCGGCCCTCTCCCATCCGATGGGAGAGGGAGAGGGGAGCAAAACTTGCATGTTGGATGTTGGTTGTTGGATGTTCGTGTTTCGTTCGGATTATTCGGCGCCCTCACCCCGGCCCTCTTCCATCCGACGGGAGAGGGTGCCGGAATTGCCAAGATCGTGTGATTTTTTGACGTCGCACGTTTTTCTCAACCCTCACCCCCTTGGCGCGGCGAAGCGAAGCGAAGACGGCTCAACTCTCAACCCCCGCTAGCGTGTTTCGCGTTGAACCCATTCACGACCTGGAGCTGCCCGAACTGCTGCCTTACCGCACGATGCGCCAGTCGGTGGATCAATACGAACAGGGCCTCTTTGTGGCCGAAGGGGAAAAAGTTGTGCGGCGGCTGCTCGAGAGCCAATTCACCGTTGTGTCTCTTCTGCTGCCGGACAGGTGGGTTCCGGTCTTCGAACCCCTGCTCAAAACCCGGCCCGAACCGGACATCCCGGTCTATACCGTCAGCGACAAGCACGTATTGGAACAACTCACCGGTTTTTCAATGTTTCAGGGGGTTCTGGCGGTGGGCAAAATTCCGGTCCGCCACACGCTCCCGGAAATCCTGGTCCGCAGCGCCCGGCCGCGCCTGTTTGCGGCCGTGGAAGGGCTGGCAAACGCGGAGAATCTTGGCGCGCTGGTCCGAAACTGCGCGGCATTCGGCGTGCAAGCCTTGATTGTGGGCGAAACTTCCAGCAGCCCGTTTCTGCGTCGCTCGGTGCGCAATTCCATGGGAACCATCTTTGACCTGACCGTGCTCGAAACCCCAGGGCTCCTGAATACCCTGCGCGCGCTGCGCAGCGAAAAATTCCACTGCGTCGCGGCCCATCCGCGCGCCCCCGGAAGAATCGTGGCGCAGGCCGACTTCACAGGCGATTGCTGCATCGTTTTCGGCAGCGAAGGCCACGGATTAACACCCGACATCCTGGATGTCTGCGATGAAGCGGTGTCGATTCCCATGCCGCCCAGGGTGGATTCCCTCAACGTCGGCAGCGCCGCGGCGGTGTTTCTCTACGAGGCAAATCGCCAGCGCGGTTTCGCCCAATTGAAATCCCGTTAGGGCTGAGCTGCGCGCAGCCGGAGGACCGCAGCAAAGGAGAACGCGAAGCGCATGGAGTGCGTCCGGTTTACCGGCGCTTTGGATTGGACCTTCTCAAGGGCTGAGATGACGCGAGGGGCTGTAAATCCAGAGCGGCGCTGTAGCGCACGCGCTCCATGTGCTGGCGCGTTTGTCCAACACGCTTTTTTGGCGCGAAGCGCCTTGACAGGATTGGATGGGCTGGTGCGATTTGCCATTTGAATTCTCCCGGACCGCTTCATAGGATTGCTCAAGGATGAACACATCGAAGCACCGCGTGCGCCGCGCGACTGTGGATGATTTGCCGGGCCTCAGAGCGTTGTGGAGCGCGACGCGCTTGCAGGTGGATGATCTGGAAAAACGGCTTACCGAATTTCAAGTGGTGCAGGCGGAGGAAGGGGTCATCGGGGGGCTGGGCGTGCAAATACTGGGCCAAAACGCGTGGCTTCACAGCGAGGCCTATCAGGATTATACCAGTGCGGACGAGGTGCGGGCATTGGTGATGGAACGCATCCGGGCCCTGGCATCCAATCACGGGGTGTTCCGGCTGTGGACGCGCGAAAAAGCCCCTTTCTGGGCCCATCACGGATTTCGACCTGCGACGCCGGAGACATCGACATCGAAGCGGCTGCCCGAAGCGTGGGCAAAACTGGGGGGAGATTGGCTGACGCTGCAACTGAAGGACGAGGAGGCCCTGGTCTCGATGGAAAAGGAACTGGCGCTGTTCATGGACAGCGAACGGCAGCGCAGTCAACGCGCATTGCACCATGCGAAATTGATCAAAACCATCGCCACCATCATTGCCCTTATCTTCGCCATCTTTGTGGTCGGGGCAGTCCTCTATCTGGCGCAAAGAAATCCCGGAGTGCTTATTCCAGGAAAAAAATAGTCCGCTGCCCCGGCGGGTCAGCCTATCGGCACTTCATCGGCGTGGTAGGAACTTCTCACCATGGGACCACTGGCGACATGGACAAAACCAAGCTCCCGCGCCCGGCGTCCATAATTCTCAAAACTCTGCGGCGAAACAAATTCCATGACCGGCAAATGCTTCAGCGTGGGTTGCAGGTACTGGCCGATGGTGAGCAGATCGCACCCGGCCGACCGCAGGTCCGAAAGCGCTGCCAGCACTTCCTCCTCGCGCTCTCCCAGGCCCAACATCAACCCCGACTTTGTGTACGTAGCGCCGCCCCGCTTCCCCTTTACCAGCCGCAGCACGCTCAATGACCGGTCATACGTCGCGCGCGATCGCACCGCCGGCGTCAACCGGCGCACCGTCTCCAGGTTGTGATTGAAAATGTCCGGACACGCCGAAAGCACGGCGTCAATCGCCGCTTCGCGTCCATTGAAATCCGGCGTCAGCACTTCAATGACAATCCCCGGATTGAGCGCCCGGACCGACTCAATGGTGCTCCGGAAATGCCCGGACCCGCCGTCGACAAGATCGTCCCGGGCCACCGCGGTGATCACCACATGGCGGAGCCGCATGCGTTTGACCGCCTGGGCAACCCGGGCCGGCTCCTGCGGATCCAATGCCAGCGGTTTTGCCGTCGCGACTGCGCAAAAACCGCACGCGCGCGTGCAGCGGTCGCCCCCGATCATAAATGTCGCCGTGCCCCGGCTCCAGCATTCCCAGTGATTCGGGCATCGGGCACTCTCACAGACCGTGTGGAGCTGAAGCTCGTCCAGCAACTCCCGCGTGTGAGAATACGTGTCCGAAGTCGGCAAACGGATCCGCAGCCATTCCGGCAAACGCGGACGTGGATTTGAGACGGTCTCCTGAATGGATTCGGTGGATGGATTGCTCACGTTATCGCGCGCCGGATCACCGGGCTCCCCTCAGCCCGGCCGAGGGTGGGGCCGCGTTGCGCGCGGCCTGCCTCTCGGTCATCGACTTTGTTCAATGTCTTCCTTCTCAACTTTTCTCCAGAACTCCGCCAGCTCCTCGGGGCCGAAATCGGCAAGTATCTCGCCGTCGACGTCCAGAACAGGAGCCAGGTCCTGGCCGGAGAGCTGGATCATTTCGGCAAAGGCCGATTCGTCGGCAATCACATCGACCGGTTCATAATCCACGCCGTTTGCATCCAGCCAGCGCACGGCCTTATGGCACCAGCCGCAATATGGCTTGATGAAGAGTCGGACCCTTTTTGGTTTCACAACCTATATTCGCGGAGGTTTGGAACTTTTACAAATGCAGTCTCAGGATTTTATCCGCCGATCTGGGCCCGGTACTGCTGCGCGTCGAGCAGGGCCGAGAGTTCGGCCGGGTCGGCAAATCGGATCTTGAAAAACCAGCCGCCCGCGTAGGGTTCCGTGTTGACCAGCGCCGGGTTCGCGACCACCGCGGGATTGGTTTCCACAATCTCCCCGCTCAAGGGCGAATAAACATCGCTGGCCGTTTTCACCGATTCCACAACGGCGCTTGCCTCGCCGGCCTTCACTTTCCTGCCCTTTTCGGGCAGCTCAACAAAAACAACATCGGTCAATTCGTGCTGCGCGTGGTCGCTGATCCCGATCGTGGCGACATCGCCCGAGACCCGCACCCACTCGTGGGATTTGGCGTATTTCAATTCGGCTGGAACGTTGTTCATAATAAAGTCCCACAAAAAGCCACAAAGACCGGAAAAAGAGAAGCGCCAAATTTGAACTTCAAAGGCCGCGCCGTTTGAGCGCAATGCGCCTCGTCCCTGCTCCCGCATCATTTCGTCGTCCGCACCGGGTCCTTGGCACTCCGATAAATCGGCTTCGCAACCACCGTCGCCGGGAAGACCTTGCCCCGGATCTCGATCCCAATCGTTGCGCCCGGGCGCGCCGAGGCGGACGGAACATAGCCCATGCCTATCCCGATCCCGAGCGATGGGCTTTGGGTGCCGCTGGTCACTTCACCGACTTTGGCGCCTTCGATCAGCATGGGGTAATGCGGCCGCGGCGGAGGCGATTTTTCGGCCATTTTGAAGGCCACGCATTTTCGCGCCGGTCCGTTTGCCTTTTGCTCGGCCAGAACCGCGCGGCCTGTAAACTCGGCCTTTCCCAGAGCCACAAAAGCACCGACGCCAGCCTCGATGGGCGTGGTGTTTTCGTCCAGTTCATGCCCGTACAAGGGATAGCAGGCTTCCGTGCGCAAGGTATCGCGCGCGCCCAGGCCGCAGGGTTTGATCCCGAAAGGCCGGCCGGCGGTCAGGATGACATCCCACATCTGGCGGATGGATTCGTCGCGGCCCACGATCTCAAAGCCGTCCTCGCCCGTATAGCCCGTCCGTGAGGCCATGACATTGGCCTTTCCGAACGGGAACCCGGCGATTTCATTCTTGCGCAAATCAGTGATCCTGCTGACTCGCTTGCCGGAGCATGCGATGCCGGGAATGCAGGAATCCATGAACTCCGCCACGCGCGGGCCCTGGACAGCCACGGCGGCATACTGGTGCGAGGCATCGGTCAGGCGCAGATCATCTCCCCCCGCAAAGGCGGCGGCGCGCGCCCAAAGCCACTCCACGTCGGCCTGCGTCCGCGAGGCGTTGACGATTAGAAAATAAACCTCGATCGAGAGCTGGAAAATATACAGATCGTCAATCACTCCTCCGCGCTCATTGCACATCAGGGTGTACTGGCCGGTGCCCGATTCGAGCTTGAGAATATCATTGGTCAGCACGGAATTGAGAAACGGCCTGGCCGCGGCCCCGCTCACGGTGACCTCTCCCATGTGCGAGATGTCGAAAATCCCGGCCGCGTTGCGCACCGCCAGGTGCTCGTCCATGATGCTCGTGTAGTGCACGGGCATTTCCCAACCGCCAAAATCAATTAATTTGGCTCCCAGCGCCTGGTGCGCCGCGAACAGTGGTGTGTGTTTCAACATGGCTTTGCGCGAAAGACAACCGCGACAAACATGAATACACCAAATCCAGCCGCCAATGACAAAACAAAGTTGACCGGCCCATCCGCCGATTTACCTTCTTATTCATGCTGCATGCCCCTGGATTCCTGAAACTCGTCAATGAAACCCGGCCTTCGGTCAAGGAAATCACCGTCGACCAGGCGCGCGCCCGGCTCGCTGCCAATCCAAAAACGGTTCTCGTCGACGTCCGGGAAGACCGTGAATGGGACCAGCCACATGCCGCACAGGCCGTGCACCTTGGAAAAGGCATCCTGGAACGGGACATCGAAGAAGCCATTCCCGATCCAGATACGGAAATCATCATGTACTGCGGAGGCGGTTATCGGTCGGTCCTGACGGCGGCGACAGCCATGAAGATGGGGTATCGGCGGGTTTCCTCGCTGATCGGCGGCTACAAAGCTCTGCTGGCGGCCGACTGGCCGATGAAGAAATAAAATCCCTGGCGCCGGGCGCTACTTCACGGCCGCTTTGACTTTTGCCGGGCGATGAACGCAGACGCGCTTGAGCGCATTCAGCAGGGACACGGTTTTTTCGCGCGTGCATTCGCCCATCAGGCAAATCTGGACCCAATTTTTTTTGCGCAGGTATTCACTGTTGAAGCTCATCAAATATCCGGCTTCCTGCACGAGAGTTCCGATCGTGGCCGAGCTCTGGTCGGGCGCCAATGCAATGGTCACCACGGCGGGAGAGGTCTCCGCTTGCGACCCCACCAGCTCGAACCCAAGCTCGGAGAGCTCGGCACGAAGAAAGCCGGACAATTCAACGAGCCCGGCAAAACGCTTGTTCCAATCCACGTGCTTGATGGCAGCGTGCAAGGCATGAAGCAGGTTTGAGGAAAACGTAAACGGCACGCCTTCCTGCTGCGCGTAAAACCCAAGGTCCAGGTATCGAGGCAAACGCTCCGGTTGCGGCTGCACTTCGTGGTGATGGAAAACCATCGACAAGCCCGGATACCCCCGCAATCCCTTGCCGCTGGAGCACGAGGCCAGGAACACCCCCGTCAAATCCACCGGCGCAGTCCCGATGGAGCTGATGGCGTCCACGCAGAGTTTCACATCGAATTCAGCGCAAAGCGCCTTGAGGGCGGCCAGGTCATTGAGGACGCCGGTGGATGTCTCGCAATGCGCGCACCACAGCCAGCCCGCGCGCGCTTGCTCCAAAGCCTTCCGGACCATCCCGAGGTCCAGCGGCCGGCCCCATTCAAAATCAATCGGCGTGAAGTCGAGCCGGAACCGCCTCGCCTGGTCCACCAGGCGGACGCCAAACTCGCCATTGCTCAAAACGATCCCGCGGCTTCGCTCCAGCGACAGTTGCCCCCCGACCACATCGTTGGCGAGGGTTCCGGATCCGACCATCAACTGCACATTGCCGGCGCGAACCAGTTCGCACAGAACCTGTCTCGCTGACGCAAAATCCTTCATGAACGTGTCCGCCCGGTGCGACTCCGGCGCCTGCTCGAATGCCCGGCGCACCTCGCGCCGGACCGTGACCGGGCCCGGCAGAAAATTGACCGCGCTTTGCTGGAAGGAGCGCGAGGGGGAGGACCGCAGGAATTCGCGCGCCGTGGATTCGAACATTTCCAGCGTCACAAACATCGGCTGGAACTGGGCTTCGCCCGCGGCGCCCACCAGCGGACCAAAGGGCACAAAACCGAGGTGCTGGTATAATTTAAATTGCCGTGTAGTGCCCGAAATGATGGCCAGATCGTAACCCTTTTCAATGCCATGCTGCCAGAGCAGCGCCAGGATGCCTTGCAGCACCTGCGCGCCGCGAAATTTCTTCTCGACCGCCAGCAGCCGGATTTCACACACCTTGCGCCCGGCGGGAAGATACGAGTCCAGGTTTTCCAGTTTTTGATCCAGGGAAAACGGACGGGCGCCGCGCACGGCCAGCATTGCCAGCAGCCGGCGTCCGCACAGGCAGATCAGGTAGGTGTTCTCGGCATGAAACTTGTCGACCAGCCGGTGCGCCGGGGAAGGCTGATGCTGCGTAATCTCTTCAACAAATGTTTTGTAGTTGAGCCGGTGAATCTGCTCAAACTCCCAGTCTTCACTCGCAAATTTGAAAACAAGAGGTTGCCGTGACTTCATAGCGGTGGTCGGTCGGTTTTGGGTTCCAGGTGTCGGCGGGAAGCCAGTTGCAGGAATTCTTCAGCCAGGTTTTTGCGATGCGCGATCACGACCAACCCGGCCAGGACGGAAACGAGCACGATTTTTGTGTGCGTATGGCTCAGCAGCAGGCTGGCCAGGGGCAGGCACGCCAGGGCGAGCAAGGACGGCAGCACCAGCCGCCGCATTCCCACGGACAGGCACAGGGACAGAATGGCGAAAGTCGCGGCAAGCTGTGGATCGTAAACCAGGAGCGCGCCCAGGGAAGTCGCCATCCCCTTGCCTCCATGGAACCGCAGTTGCCCCGGCCAGATGTGCCCCGCCCC
>DASRKU010000119.1:0-5281 GCA_035648815.1 Verrucomicrobiia bacterium
GGTGGGCGTCGACATAACCGACTTTCACTTTGTTTTTTATAATCCAGGCGCGGATGCGACAGGAGATGGAGACAGCCTCTTTTCACGCGTCTCCTCCTCACGAAGCGGCAGCAGTATGCAGTTCCAGGAACTGGATTTCGACATGGGCTCAATCCCGTACTGCACCGAGTTCTTTATCACGGCGGCGAATTTTCCGCAGGACACGGTCATTAGGTTTTACCCCACACCGGAACCCTGTGCAGTTTCGCTCATGGCCGTTGGCTTGGGAGGTTTGATCCTGCTTCGGCGGCACGCTTGCGCGCGCTGAAAAATGGACGGCTCATAGCTCAAAAGGGCGACTCTGCCGAATCTCCGCGACGCAGACCGCAGATCGCAAGCCGGGTTTAGCCGGGACCCGGCCAGATTCGGCGCCCCATTAATGTTGTGATGCGCACTTTCTTCCCGCGGGCGCGCATTGAATCGCCTTGGGAGATGCGGGCGCTTTCTGTGCGGTTGGGGATTGCGTGAAAGGGGAGCGTCCTTCGATTCTTCTGGGGCAGATGGCGGGGAGAACGCTTTGATGTGCCATTGTCAGCGTGAGCATTTCACTGACGATCCGCAGCACGAGTTTCACACGGTCGCTCACATGAAGATTGTGGTACAAACGCTCGCAATAGGTGTGGACCGTGTGTGGCGATAGCCTTAGTTCGGCCGAAATCTTGAATTCCGTATTGGACTCGAAAATCTGACGCACAATCTGCAACTCCCGCCTGGAAAGGTTCAGACTGCGCGAAATCTCGGTCCATGCCTGTGGCGATAGCATGGCGGCGCCGAGTGGGCAGGCGCGGGATTGTGGTAGACCCCGTGCCGCCTCCAATTCGTGTGCCCGTGGGGTGCTGCCGTGAAATGACATCATTGCCTCCTGCTTGTGGTCCTAGACTTAACTCCAAGTAATGACGGAGCCTACCCGTTCGGCAGATGGGAATCAACTGTTGTTCAGAAACAAGTCCAAGACCGAGTTGACTCAAATTAAAAGACGCCGGGGAGAAAAACTGGGGGGAGGCAAAAAGGGTCGTTGACTCATGGATAAAAGACAACGGCAATCGGTGTGAATGAACATGAGCAAGGAACTGAAAAGGATTGGCTGCCCAAGCTGCAATTTCGCTATGCCCGGCGCAGTCGTGAGGGCAAAAGCCGGATCGCCATCGATGCGCGCTATGCTCCGTCATTTCTGCTGCCGTCCCCCGGCTCGCTCAATCCAGAGCGGCCTGCCCCTGGCACCCACTCTGCCCGAATCAGCCCAATGAGGTCAATTCACCAATTCAATCCCTTTCGGGCAAATGCTAAAATGTTGATTGTCGCGATGTGACCCCAGGTTTTACAAAATCTTCGAATCCGTGTGCATCCGTGTCCATCCGTGGTTAAACCCATTTTTTAAGCATTGGAAACATCCCGGGCCGCATGATACAAGATTGCCGTGCAAAATATGGAAGTCTCTGCAAGGACCGGGCCCTCTCCGGAGCGGTTCGGGCGTTTCTATTTGCAGGAGCTGATCAATAGCGGTGGCATGGCGGACATCTGGGTCGCATCGGATTCAAATGGGAAATATTTCGCATTGCGCCTGATGCACAAGATCAACGGGCTCGGATTTCTTGAAAAACGACGATTTCTTCGAGGCTGTGAAATCCTGGCCCGACTCGGAGATCACGAGCAGATCATCGGCTATGTCGAGCACGGCAAGGTGGGCGGGCGTCCGTACCTGCTGATGCAGTACGTCGAGGCTTCCAATTTGAAGGAATTACAGGCCAAGGGCGATCCGGTGCTGACCGAAAATGTGGCGCAGATCCTGATCGACATGGCCACGGGCCTGGAACACATGCATGAGAACGGTTACATGCACCTGGATTTCAAACCCGAGAATGTGCTGGTGACGCGCAATGCCGGGGTGCGGCTGGTGGATTTCGACTTGGCGCAGCCCATCCCCGAAAAGCCGATCAAACTGAAGAAGAATCCGGGCACACCGGGTTACATGGCGCCGGAACAGTTATTGCAGGAGCCGATCGATCACAAAGTGGATATTTTCGCTTTTGGTGTAACGGCGTATGAACTGTTGACCGGTCACAAGCCGTTTCCAGGCGATACGCCGGCGGAAATTCTTGCCAAACAGCTCAACCGCTCCGGTTTCGTCATGCCGCGCGTTCACAATCCGGACATTCCGCAAGCCGCCGAGAAGGTGATCCTGCAATGTCTCGAACGAGAACCGGAAAACCGATATCCGGTGATGGGAGTGATGGCGAGGGAGCTTAGGGCGGCGCTTTACGTGTGAGGCTGCGCGGCAACGCGGCGCTACCGGGGAGGCTGCGCGCAGCGACAGCCCTACCGTTAAAAACTGAATGGCTGCGCTCTTACGACACGCAGCCACGGCACGACACAAAGGGAAATGTGTCAAAAGCAACCCTCACAAAGGAGGATTAATGGCTGCACTCTTACGAGATGCAGCCACGAAAATTAATACCGGTAGTGGTCGGCTTTGTAGGGGCCTTCCATGGGGACGCCGATGTAATCGGCCTGGTGCTTGGTGAGCTTGGTCAGCTTCACGCCGATTTTATCGAGGTGCAACCGGGCCACTTCTTCGTCGAGCTTCTTGGAAAGACGGTACACGGCGGGCTTGTACGTTTCTTTATTCTTCCAGAGGTCCAACTGCGCGAGGACCTGGTTGGTGAATGAATTGGACATCACGAAGCTGGGATGGCCTTCGGCGCAGCCCAGATTCACCAGGCGTCCTTCAGCGAGCAAATAAATGCTGCGGTCGCCCGGCAGGTCATAGCGATCCACCTGCGGCTTGATGTTTTCCTTGTGCACGCCGGGCGACTGGTTGAGCCGGTCCACCTGGATCTCGTTGTCGAAATGGCCGATGTTACAAACGATCGCCTGGTCCTTCATCTTGAGCATGTGCTCCAGCGTGATCACATCGCAGTTGCCGGTGCACGTGACGTAAATGTCCCCGCGCCCCAGTGTGTCCTCGATGGTCGTCACTTCGAATCCTTCCATGGCGGCCTGGAGGGCGTTGATCGGGTCGATCTCGGTGACAATGACGCGCGAGCCGAAGCCGCGAAGGGAATGAGCACTCCCCTTCCCTACGTCGCCGTAACCGCACACGACCGATGTCTTGCCGGCGATCATGACGCCGAGCGCCCGCTTCAAACCATCGGCCAGGGATTCCCGGCATCCATAGAGGTTGTCAAACTTGGATTTCGTGACCGAATCATTCACGTTGATCGCAGGCACCAGCAGTTTGCCGGCTTCGAGCATTTGGTAGAGACGATGGACGCCGGTGGTGGTTTCCTCGCTCACGCCTTTCCATTCCTTGACGGCCGTGGTGAACCAGCCGGGGCGCTCTTTGGCACACTTTTTCAAAAGGTTTTTGATCACCTGTTCTTCGTGGCTTCCGCCCGTGCTGTTGACCCAATCGCTGCCGCGTTCCATTTCATAGCCTTTGTGCAGCAGCAACGTGGCGTCACCGCCGTCATCGACAATGAGCTGCGGCCCGGTGTTTCCCGGATGCGTCAGGGCGGCCAGGGTGTAGTCCCAGTATTCCTCGAGCGATTCGCCCTTGAGGGCGAACACGGGAACACCGGTCTTTGCGATAGCTGCGGCGGCCTGGTCCTGGGTGCTGAAAATGTTGCAGCTTGCCCATCGCACCGAAGCGCCCAGTTCGACGAGCGTCTCGATGAGCACGGCCGTTTCGATGGTCATATGCAGGGAACCTGAGAGCCGGGCGCCCGCGAGAGGTTTGAGCGGACCATACTTGGCGCGCACCGACATGAGGCCGGGCATTTCCTGCTCGGCGACGGAAATTTCCTTCCGTCCCCACTCCGCAAGATTGATGTCGTGGACCGCGTAATCGGCGGTTGCGCCGCCCTTGACGGGGGTGTTTTTCTTTCCGTTTGTTTTGGTTATCGTCGGCATAGTCTTTTGAAAAATATTTTGTTTAAAATGTCGGAGTTCAGGCGCCTAATTGCGCCGCGGCGGAACGGCCGTTTCCCAGGGCGGACCGCTTCAGGATGGGCGCGACGGCGCGCGACTTCGCCCGGTTCACGGCCTTGCGGAGTTCGTCCGCCTTGTCCGATTTTTCCCAGGTGATATCCGGATCGCTCTTTCCGAAATGCCCGTAATTGGTTGTCTTGGAATAAATGGGCCGGAGCAGGTTCAGTTGCTTGATGATATCGGCGGGTTTGAAACTGAAGACGTCCCGGACTGCCTTGGTGATCAACTCGTCACTGACGCTGCCGGTCCCAAAGGTATCAATGCACACGCTGACAGGTTCGGGATGCCCGATGGCATAGGCGAACTGGATTTCGCATCGCGAGGCGAGCCCTGCGGCGACGACGTTCCGGGCCACGTAGCGGCCCATGTAAGCCGCGCTGCGATCGACCTTGGACGGGTCCTTGCCGCTGAATGCGCCGCCGCCGTGCCGGCCCATGCCGCCGTAACTATCCACGATGATCTTCCGGCCAGTCAGGCCCGTGTCGCCCTGCGGACCGCCGGTGACAAATCGTCCGGTCGGATTGATCAGGAACTCGGTGTGCCGGGTGAGCATTTGGGCGGGCAGCACCTTCTTGACGACGTTCCGAATAATAAAATCCTCAATCTCGCTGTGGTCCACATCGCTGGCGTGCTGGGTGGAGACAACCACGTTCGTGATGCGGACGGGTTTGTTGTCCACGTACTCCACCGAAACCTGGCTCTTGGCGTCGGGACGAAGCCATTTCACCTTTCCAGCCTTGCGGATGCGAGTCAGTTCGCGTCCGAGCCGGTGCGCAAACATGATCGGCGCCGGCATCAGCTCGGGTGTTTCGTCACACGCGTAGCCGAACATGAGCCCCTGGTCTCCCGCGCCCTGTTCGGATGTCTTCTTGCCGTCGGCGGCTTTGGCGTCGACGCCCTGTTTGATGTCCTCGGATTGGCCTGTGATGTAGCAGTTGACGAACACCTTGTCGGCGTGAAAGACGTCGTCGTCATGGGTGTATCCGATATCGCGGATCGCCTGGCGGGCGATGCCGACGAAATCAATGACATCGCTGGGGTGGCGCTTGCCTATTTTGGGGATGGTGATTTCGCCGCCGACGACGACCATGTTGCTTTTGGCGTAGCACTCGCAAGCGACGCGGGATTTAATGTCTTCGCGGAGGCAGGCGTCCAGGACGGCGTCAGAGATGGTGTCGCAGACTTTATCGGGGTGACCTTCGCCGACGGACTCGGAGGAAAAGATGAAATGATTGCTCATGGGTAGAAGGGAGGC
>DASRKU010000120.1:0-4876 GCA_035648815.1 Verrucomicrobiia bacterium
AAGCAGTACCGATTGCAACTTCATGTCACAACTGACGCTCTATCTCGCGCGCCAGGGTTACACTCCGGCGCAGGCCGGCATCGCGGTGGGCGCCTATGGCGTGGGCCTGCTGCTGGCTTCGGTCCTCGGGGGATTTCTGGCCGACTCCATAGGACGGCGCAGAACGATCGTGCTCTCGATGTTCTCGGGCGCCTTTTCCATGATCCTGCTTTCGCAAGTTCACAAACTGCCTGCCATCATTGCCCTGACCGCCCTCACCGGTTTGACCTGTGAACTGTACCGGCCGGCAAGCAGCGCGTTGCTTGCGGACCTGGTGCCGCCCGGCCAGCGCGTCACCGCCTTTTCCGCCTATCGCCTCGCCTTTAATGCCGGATGGGCGTTCGGCCCCGCAACGGCCGGATTCCTCGCCTCACGGGGCTACCTCTGGCTTTTCGTCGGCGATGCTGCCACTTCTGTGTTGTTCGGTATCGTCGCGCTGTTTGCCCTGCCGCGGGCTGTTCGCAGCCAGGCGCAGGAAAAAAGCTGGAGAGAAGCGCTGCGCGTCCTGGTCGACGATCGGTCCTTGCGCCAGGTCTTGACCGCGGTATTCATCATTGGTCTTATCTTTTTCCAGCTCAGCTCGACCTTCGGGCTGCATGTCACTCGACTTGGATTTTCGCCGGCCACGTACGGGGCAATTTTATCGCTCAACGGTGTCCTGGTGGTGGCGTTGGAATTGCCATTGACGCTGTTGACCCGGCGTTTTCCACCGCGCCGAGTCCTGGCCATCGGATATTTGCTGATTGGAATTGGCTTCGCCCTGAATGCTTTTGCCGGCACCGTTGCCGCCCTGGCCGGATGCATGGCCATTTTCACGCTCGGCGAAATGGTATCCATGCCGATCAGCTCGGCCTACATCGCGGATCTTTCGCCGCCTGATATGCGGGGTCGGTATATGGGTGCGCATGCCCTCACATGGGCGCTGGGCCTTGTCGTCGCCCCGGCTTTGGGCATGAAACTCTTCACAGTCGCCCCCTCGCTGCTGTGGCTGGGCAGTTGCGCCCTGGGAATTCTGGCGGCCCTGGTCATCCTGCCGAAGCTTCGCAACACGCCCGCGCCCCCATTGGTCAATGGCTAGTGCGGGAACGGCGCTGAGTTTTGGAAGCGAGGTTCTCGCGTTTGTCACATTCCCAATAACCTTTGGAGTTGGTTGTTGGATGTTGGTTGTTGGATGCTTCAGAAAAAGAAGATCCTCACCCTCTCCCTCTCCCATCGGATGGGAGAGCAGGGCCGGGGTGAGGGTTCGTTCCGAAGCCTGTCTGTGGATCCGCCTTGGGAGCCTTGCGGCTCTTGCCCTTGGCTTTGACAGGCTGATTATATTGCGCGTCGTATTCGGCTTGCTGCCGCTGCAGCTCCCGTTTGAGTTTGGCCAGCGTCTCTTTCTTGTCCTGGATTTCCACATGGGCGCTCTTTTTCACATACAGCCGCGGAGCCAGCCGATTTCCCCGGTTTGCGCTGTTGTAATCGGCCACGGCGGCTTCCCTGTGCCGAAGTTCACGCGACGCCGATTCAATGTTGCTCGTCAATTCGGCGATCTGCGACTTCAGCGACTCGATATTATTCAAGGCAGCCTGCCTCTTCTGCGCCTCGCGGGTTGCTTCGTTTCCAAGCTCCCTCTGGATCCTGTCGGCGATGCCTCTTTGCGCATCGGCGGTTTTCGCGGCCTCCCTGGTCTTCATGCGATCGGCGGCAAGCGTGACTTGTTCGCTTGAAATTCCAAGACGGCCCAAATCGGATTCCGGAATTGTGGTGAAGCTGATCAACCCTCGAGGCGTGTCCGTTCCCGCCATGGAATAGACAAACCCGTCTTCATTGGTGCGCAGGATGCGGACGTGGTCGTAAACCTGGCCTGAGAGGTTGGTCAACGTGATGAGTGGTTCGGCGCCGGAATAGTTGCAGCACGCCAGGAAGAGCACCAAACAAAGCACGGTCGGAGGCGATTTCATGACACCTTTCTTGTTGCGAAAATGGTGCGCGCTGCAGGGCTTGAACCTGCGACCCCTTCCGTGTGAAGGAAGTGCTCTTCCACTGAGCTAAGCGCGCAACTCAATCGAAAGACCGTGTAAACCCTTAAAGTTCATGCGTCTTTCGCCACTTTTGGCGTGTGGAAAAATCCTTTGTTTTCACCGCGCTGGCAAGTCCAAAAAAACCTCCCGCCTGGCCGCGCGCAGCGCGGCCCTACCAAAGAACGGTAGGGCCGTCGCTGCGCGCGGCCTTTCTTACCTCTCAACCCCCAACACAGAACCCTCAACCCCTTTCTCAACCCCTCCCGACAGCGTCTTCACTGTGTCCACCTTGTAAATCACCCACTGCCGGTCAACTTTTTTCAAACTCACATTCAGCTCCTTAACAATGAAATCAGGCTGCCCCTCCACAGTGACCTTGAGCGTCAGGTTCGCAACGGCCGTGCGTTTGTCCACACCCACATTCACGCTGATGTCATCGAGTTCCACGTCCACTCCGCCAGCCCATTGCGGGTTCAGCACCATTCGCTGCGCATCCTGAAGCTGCTCGATCCCTGTCAGCGTCGTCTCCCCGTAACCGCGCAACTCCACATTGACGACCACATCCGACGTGAAGAAATCCGGAAAATGATGGGCCTTATAGATTCGGGCGATGTTGCCATCCTTGGGCTTGAACGAAGCCACTTTTGCAAGATTTTTGAGCCGCGAACGGATCGCGGTCTGCGGGCTCGGGAAGAAGATGTGCCAGCCCAGGATTCCCAGGGCAATCAGGATCAGGGCGATGACGATGCGAACAGGCTGTTGCATAATAGAATTTTGCCGACAATATGGTCCGCCCGGGCTCTGCCTTCCTCGTGATACGCTTCGGGCATGGACCGGTTATCTCCAACGACGTAATACTGGTTGGATTCGAGCACCAGCGGCCGGCTGTTCCAATCCCAGCGGCGCTTGACATAGGGTTCATCCAGAATGTTGCCATTGATGAACAGATGGCCTCCATGAAACTCGATCCGCTCCCCAGGCAAGCCCACGATCCGTTTCAGAAACATGATGCTGGGCGGCAGCAGGTTTCGGTTGGATAACCGGATTGCCACCACATCCCCGCGCTGGGGCCCCGACCGCAGGTAAGCCAGGCGGTTGACGAAATTGATGCCGCCCTCTTTGTAGGTGGGGAGCATGCTCGGCCCGATTACCCGAATCGGGAGCAGCACAAATTCCCGGATCAGGAAGCAAAGACTGACGAGCACCAAAATCCGAATGAGCGTGCGTTTGGGATTCCGGCCAATCACGACAGTACGCACCCATCCGTTGGAGCGGTCACTGACCCCCCCCGGCATTTCCGTACTGGTACCAGCATCCATGATGACCAAATTCGAGACTGTGTCCTGTGCGCGCATGTGTGCCGCGAAGCAATCAACGCGCCACGTTCTTTATACTCGATCTTTGGCCGCCCCGCCACTGTGGATGTCTCATGATAATTCGCCTCTGAAACTGGGAATATGCCGGCATTTCAAGCAGTAGAGATTGGGGCAATTGAGGCGAATATCCGAACCGCGAATTAACACAGGACGCGGCAATTAATAGCTGCCGAACTGGTCCTGACATGAATCGGATCCAGCAGTTTGCGCCCCTGAAAATCACCGCGCGAACAGGTGTTGAGCCACACGCCGGCGTCCAACTCTTCAGTGACGATGACCTTGGTGTAGTCAACATTCGGGAAGCCGGTGGACCTGTTTTGTTGGCCGAGGTCGACCGTTTTCTGAAGAATCTCACAGAAGCAAACAAAGTTAACGAAGGCGAGGCAAGCGCGGACTCAGCGTTCCACTGTCCATCCCGTAGCAGTCGAGGTGACGAGACTGCCAACCAATGAATTTCACAGGAGGCAACAGAGTGAACCGAGGTGTTTCAAACTACCAGGAAATCCGCCCCTCCGCGTGGCCGCGCCTCGTAAGAGCGCGGCCAACATTAACCACAAAACCTCTCAGTTTCCTCCGTTGCCTCCTGTTAAATTGCGTTGCTGTCGTCCTCCCATCTCAAATCTCAAATCTGAAATTCAAAGGTCCAGCGGACTCTTCACCACCAGCCCGGGCTTTCCGTGCCGCCTCACGAAACCCAGTTTGTCTTTGGTCAGCGAGTTTCGGCCAATAACTACTGTTGGTCCGGACCAGTCATCAAATCCTGCTTGCCTGAGCGTTCCATTGGCGCATCTTGCTCCCATGCTGCGTATCACCCATACGACACCTCGCCGCCTCCTGGGCCATCTGCGCAAACTGACGCGCGAGGGCGAGGCGCTGCTGACTTGCCCGCCGTTTCTTACTCCTGTCGACGAGGCCCAGTGGGACGCTCGCGTCTGGAAGTGTTTCGACCAGATTGCTCATCCCCAGGCCTTCGACGGCGCGCTGCAACTGGACAGCGCGGAGGTTGGCAGGGTTGATCTTTTGGATTTCGACCGCACGCCACGGTCGGTTCCCGAACTCGATGAGCTGATACGGCGACGCATCAGCCGCCGGCTCGTGACCCTGGCCAGTGTGATCGAGAAGGTGGAAGCCCTGGCCGAATCCGCTGCTCCGTAGCCGCTCTCTGCATTCATCAATCAGCCTTCAGCCTTGGGCCCGGATCCCCAACCAAACCTCCTCACGTAAAGACGCAAAGACACGGAGACTTGACGCGAATTGGGAGCCGCGATTTAGCCTTCAGCCTTTAGTGAGAGTGGCCCTCGACGCTCGACCACCCCCGTAGCCGCGTCTCGTAAGAGCGCGGCCAACATTAACCACAAAACCTCTCCGTTTCCTCCGTTCCCTCCTGTTAAATTGTGTTTCTGTGCTCGGCCCATCTCAAATCTTAAATCTCAAATCTGAAATCAAAGAGAGTCC
>DASRKU010000121.1:0-3242 GCA_035648815.1 Verrucomicrobiia bacterium
CGGCCTCCGGCCACCCTCTCCCATCCGATGGGAGAGGGACGGGATGAGGGTCCCAGTTTCAAAACTCAAATTTCAAATTTGAAATCTCCTCCAGCCGGCGGAGGGAACATCCAACAAGCAACATCCAACAGCCAACAGCCAACAACCAACATCCAACGTCCAACGCTGAAGAGTGAAGAAATGGGGACGAGCCGTCCCCACCCCGAGCTCTCACCTCTCACCTCAACCCTCTCACCTCTATTGCGCTGGTCGGGGTTGATTGTGGCGTTGACGGGCGGAGTGTCGATGGGTTTTGAGGTGCTCTCGTCACGGTCACTGGTGCTGATCTTCGGCTCGTCCCTGCAATCTTTTGCGGTTGTTTTGATCGCATTCATTTTAGGCATCGGCCTGGGCAGCGCCTGGATCGCATCGGCGCGGCGCCGGGTCATTTCGGGTGAACGGGCGGTGGTCGTGTTGCTGTGCGCGGCGGCTGCATGGGTGGTGCTGCTGGTCTTCAACATCGAACAGTGGGTGGATTTCTATCGCATTGCGCGCACGGGGCTGGGGCGAACGCCGGTGGGTTATGTTTACCACGAACTGCTGACCGTGGGGATATCGCTGGTGATCCTGGGGGTTCCGGCCGCATTGATTGGAGCCGTGTTGCCGCTGATGATCAGGGCCATTTCGCATCGTGGAAAGGCGCTGGGAGCGGACCTTGGCAAGTTGCTGACGTGGAACACGCTGGGGGCGGTGGGCGGCACATTGATCACGGGATTCGTGCTGATGCCGGTGGTGGGATTGCGCAACGCCTTCGGGGTCCTGGCGCTGATGCTGGCGGCGGCGGCGCTGATCGTTGCGCGAGCACAGCGATGGAATGTGGGATCGCTCGGCGCCCTGACAGTGTGTGGTCTGACGATTTCACTTTTCGCTTTCGGAGGAGAGAGCTGGCGGCAGGTGATGAGTTCGGGAGTCTTTCGGATTTGGGAGACAAAGTTCGAGCCAAACCTGATGCCCTCTCGGAAAGAGCACATGAAAATCGTGTTCTACAAGGATGGGCCGGATGCGACGGTATCGGTGGAGAAGGTGGATGGCATTATTGCGCCGGCAATGCTTGGGCTTCGAACCAACGGGAAACCCGAAGCGGGAACGCAATTGGACATGAGCACGCAGCTTCTGGTGTCGCATCTGCCGATGCTTGCCAAGCCCGGCGCCAAGGACGTGTTTGTGCTGGGGCTTGCTTCGGGCATGACAGCGGGGGCTCCGCTGGCTTATCCGATCGAGCACCTGGACATTGCGGAGAACTGCGAGCCGGTGATCCAGGCGTCGAAATTTTTCGACGATTGGAACCGTCATGTCTTGAGCGATCCGCGCACGCGCCTGTGGCGTGAGGATGCGCGCACGGTTCTCAAGCTTCGACCGCAGAAATACGACGTCATCATTACCGAACCGTCCAATCCATGGTTTGTGGGGACGGGCAGCGTGTTCAGCCAGGAGTATTACAAACTGGCGGCAAGCCGGCTGAAGCCGGGCGGGCTCATGGCGCAGTGGTTCCAGATTTATGAAACGCAGGACACGATTGTGGACCTCGTATTGCGCACCTTCAGTTCTGTTTTCAAGTATGTGGAAATTTGGGATGCGGGCGCCGGGGACATTATTCTCCTGGGCTCCATGGAACCCTGGCCTACGGGGCCGGAAGTGTTTCGGAAAGGATTTGCCATCGAGCGGGTCCGAACGGACATGGAGATGATTGACATGCACTCTCCGGAGGCGGTGCTGGCGCGGCAGTTGGCGTCGCAACGGACCGGGTTTGCCATTGCGGGCCAGGGTCCGGTGCAGAGCGACATGTTTCCCGTGCTGGAATATGAGGCGCCGCGCGCATTTTATTTGAGTCCCGCCGCGCAATTGCTGGATCGGTTCGACGAACGGACGCGGCAGCAATTGCTGGCGCCTGCCGAGAAGCGCGCGCTTTTGGGATCGTTCTGGCCCGCCAATGCGCAGGTTGTTTTCGGGACTTACATGAGTGTCAACCGGGAGTTGATCGGGTGTCTCTTTGGATTGCCCTCCAGCGCGGAAGTGCCCTGCATGTTTCAAACCGAGCAAAAAAGGCCGGCGGCGGGCGCTTCGGAAACGCTCTTCGACCAGGCTTCGAAACTGTTTGAAGCCGGGGATCTTGACCAGTCCGCGGAATTGGCCGCGATTGCCCAGCAGCAACGGCCGCGGGATCCTGAGCCGGCATACCTGTTGCGGGTGATTGAGCGGGCCAAAGGCGGTCGAGAGTCGAGGGTCGAGGGTCGAGGGTCTGTGGCTGTGCCTCGTGAGAGCGCAGCTAACTTCCCTGTCACCTCAGGCGGCAATTGATCAGCCGCGCTCTGACGAGACGCGGCCACAACGATCAATTTCAAATCACTCCGGCGGCTTTGGAGCCGGAGTGAGCAGGCCGTAGAGCCCGACTGGAAACCGCGGCGATTCCAGCCAGTCTGCGAGAAGATTCAATTCAATGCCGGTGAATCCGATCGTCGAGTGCCGTTCGAAGGAGAGCTGATTAGGAGCCGTGCGCCTGATTTCTGTCACCGTGGGCCCAATGTGCGTCGCGATGTTCCTGATACATTCCAGGCTCGGAGCTTTGTCCGGCAACTGGGCTTTCATGCCAACCCAGCGGATGAACTGGGACATGAAGGTCCATTGTTCGATTCGCGCCCCTGTTAGTTCCCAGTCGTAGCAGACCAGGTTGGTCGAGTTCAGGGCACTCGGGAGTTTGTCCGCAGCAATCGGGTTTGGACCGGGAGCCGGGAACATGCCGCCAAATGCGCACGGGCCGTTGCTCGTGTCGATCGATTGCAGATAGGGGGATAAATACGGGGCGCCGCTCCATTCGAACCCATTGGCCTGGCCCATTCTCCGAAAACCGGCGAGATCGTTTGAAGGGCTTTTTGCCAGGACAATATCGGCGATTCTGCGGACCTGGTTGCTGGCGTCCGGAAGCGGCGCGGCGAAATAGGTCTGCATGAGCTGGAAGGGCAGCGCCCAAAAATAGACCTGGTCCGGCGGCGGACCAATCTGCAGATCCTTCCAGGCTTTCAAGGACGCGAGCCAGGGTTTGATGCCGCGAATAAAAGTCCAACTCTGGGGCGTCTCATTGATGAGTTCGACCGGCACATTGAAGGGTTCGAGGACAAAAGGCAGCGGGTCAGCAAATGTGAAATCGCCATGGCTCCAAATGTTGGTGCCTCGGCCAAGCGCGCCCAGCGAGATGCGTGGAAAAG
>DASRKU010000122.1:0-4750 GCA_035648815.1 Verrucomicrobiia bacterium
CGGCGGACTCCATACGCTAGCGCGTCTTTGTCCGTGTCCTTCCCTGGTAAAAGCTTCTGCCGGACCGACGCGCATAAGAACGTTGAAAAAAGAGCCGAAGTCATCCATGTTTCGGCGCATGCCCGAAGCCGAAACATCGAACGAGTGCCTGGGATCTCCTGTCAGCGAATCGCGCAAACAAGTCGAACCTTGTTCGATCGTGATCTTTGGGGCCAGCGGCGATCTGACCGCGCGCAAACTCATCCCGGCGCTGTATCACCTCTTCACAGAGCGCCAGATGCCTCCGGTTTTTCGCGTCATCGGCTTCGCGCGACGCGAAAAAACCGATGACTCCTGGAGGCAGGAACTCCGCGCCGCCCTGGAACAGTACTCCCGAACCAAACCCATCGATGACGCCGTCTGGAATGAATTCGCCAAAAACCTGTCTTACTGCCAGGGCGATATCACCGACACCTCCGCTTACGGAAGGCTTGAGGAGAAACTAACTTCCTTTGGCGAGGCGCCGCTGCGGGAAAACCTGCTGTTTTATCTCGCCACCTCGCCGAGCCAGTTCGGGCAGGTGATTGAAAACGTGCATCGGGCGGACCTGCTGCAAAAGAACGGTTCAGGCTGGCAACGGATCGTGGTGGAAAAGCCCTTCGGCCATGACTTAAATTCCGCCCGAGCGTTGAACAACGAACTGACCCGCTTCGCCCACGAACAGCAGGTCTTCCGGATCGACCATTACCTGGGCAAGGAAACGGTGCAGAACATTTTGATGTTCCGTTTCTGCAACTCGATTTTTGAGCGGCTGTGGAGCCGCGACTCTGTGGACCACGTGCAAATCACCGTCAGCGAAAAACAGGGCGTCGGCCAGCGGGGCGGTTATTACGAGGAAGCCGGGGCGCTGCGCGACATGGTCCAGAATCATATGCTGCAGGTGCTGGCGCTGGTCACGATGGAGCCGCCCGTCTCTATCGAGCCGGAGTCCATCCGGGATGAAAAAGTCAAGCTGCTCAAATCGATCCGGCGCATCCGGCCGCAGGACGTGCCCCGACAGGTCGTCCGGGGCCAGTATTTCGCAGGGATCATCGACGGCAAACCGCAGCCAGGCTACCGGCAGGAGCCGAAGGTCAAACCCGATTCGAACGTGGAAACATACGTCGCCTTGAAATTGTTGATCGACAACTGGCGATGGTCGGGCGTGCCGTTCTATTTGCGAACGGGCAAATGCCTGCCGCAGAGCGCCAGCGAAGTCCGCGTCCAGTTCCGTCCCACCCCCCACGTGCTTTTCGCCGCCCAATGCGGGGAACACATCGATGAAAACGCGATCGCTCTGCGGCTTCAACCGGATGAAGGAATTTACCTGCGGTTCAACGGGAAGGTGCCCGGCACCACACTGGGCATCCGGCCGGTGCGGATGAATTTCAGTTACGACGCGGAGTTTGGGGCCTACACGCCGGAGGCATACGAGCGGCTGCTCCTGGAAGCGATGATTGGAGATGCCACACTGTTCATCCGTCGGGACGAAGTGGAAACGGCATGGGACATCGTGGACTCCATGCGGGCGGGCTGGAAAGATCAACCGCTTTCCAATCGCGAATTCTACGCGGCGGGAACCTGGGGCCCGGTGGCAGCCGATGATCTCCTGGCCCGGAACGGCCATGCCTGGCACATCCCGCAAGCCCCGAAGTGAGATGGACAACCCGTCGAAACTTCCGTGGCTGGATTGGTGCAGAAAATTGGCGGCCATCGCGCAAAATGGATTAACCTACGCCCGCGATCCCTACGACGTGGAGCGTTACTCTTCGCTGCGGGAAATTGCCGCGGAAATGGTTGCGGCAGGATCGGGCGCAGATATTTCCAGGATTCGAGATTTGCTCGGCAAAGACACCGGATATGCGACCCCCAAAGTCGATGTGCGCGGAGTCGTTTTTCAATGGAACAAAATTCTCCTGGTGCAGGAACAATCCGATGGCAAATGGGCTGTACCCGGCGGATGGGCGGACGTGTGCGAGTCACCGTCGGAGAATGTCACCCGGGAAGTTTTCGAGGAGACAGGCTACAGGGTTCGATGCGCGAAATTGGTTGCGGTCCTGGATCGCAGCAAGCATCCGCATGAGCCCCCGTTTCTCTATCACATCTACAAGCTCTTTCTTGAATGTGAAATTCTGAGTGGCGAAGCAAAACCGGGAGCGGACATTCAAGCGGTGGGTTTCTTTGGCGAGAAGGAAATACCGGCGCTGTCGCTCACCCGCATCACCATGGGTCAGCTTGCGATGTTGTTTGAACACCATAAGAATCCCGATCAGCCCGCCGGCTTCGATTGATCGTGCAGCGCATGAGTTTTGATCTAATCCCATTTGCCACCGCTGACGAACTGGCCCGGGAAGTGGCGGCAGGCTGGCTGGTGCAAATCGAAGCGGCTGCCGCATCAAACAAGCCGCACCTGGCGGCGCTTTCCGGCGGACGCATTGCCGTCAAATTGTTCGGCTGTTTCGTCGAGCAGGCGCGGACACGCAAAACGCCGCTGGCAAATGCGCATTTCTTCTGGGCGGACGAACGCTGCGTCCCCCCGGATGATGCCGAAAGCAATTACCGCATGGCCAGGGAACTGTTGTTCGAGCCGCTCAGGATCAGTGAGGATCACATCCACCGGGTGAAAGGTGAACGCGAGCCCGAGCGGGCCGCTGCCGAAGCGGAGGAAGACATTCGGCGTTATGCGGCTCTAAACCAGGAAGGTCAGCCGGTGCTCCAACTGGTGCTCCTTGGCATGGGTGAAGACGGGCACGTCGCATCCCTGTTCCCCGGCGAACCCGAGGCTCTTCAGTCCAGCAAAGCCGTCTACCGCGCCGTGCGAAACTCGCCCAAGCCGCCCCCAAACCGGGTGACGCTCGGGTATCCGGCAATTGCCGCCGCGGACCACGTGTGGGTCGTTGTGTCCGGGGCAGGCAAGGAAAAAGCCCTGCGCGAATCCGTCATCGTTTCCGGCCGGACACCGCTGGCGCGAGTGTTGCACCTGCGCCACGCCACGAAAGTTTTCAGTGACATTGGGATTTAAAGAGGGTCGGACGTCGCGGCAAAACGAGCAGCATGCCAGAGCTCTGCGCGGAAAACCCTCACCCCGTCCCTCTCCCATCCGATGGGAGAGGGTGGTCCCGCATTGGCGGGACCGGGTGAGGGTTCTGTTCGCTTCTTCAAAGAAATTCGCGCAATTCGCGCAATTCGCGGATGAACCCTTTTCTTCGCGTCATTCGCGGAAACATTTTGCATTTCAGTCTTCTCATGGTTAATTGTGCGCGTCCCGAGGCCTTGGATTTCCCTCAGGAAGGCCATTCGAACAAACTATGAAAGTGATTATTTTAGCCGCCGGTTACGCCACGCGTCTTTATCCGCTCACGCTGACGCAGCCCAAGCCGCTCCTGCCCGTAGCGGGCAAGCCGATGATCGATTACGTCCTGGACAATCTCGCGCCCATCCAGGGGATCGACCGGATCTATGTTGTCACCAACGCGAAGTTCGCGGGGCACTTTCAGAAATGGGCCGACGACTATCGCGCGACAAAGTCCAGGCTGAATTTCACCGTCGTCAATGACGGGTCCACCGACGACACGACCAAACTGGGCGCCATTGGCGACATTCATTACGTCCTGGAGCACGAGCACGTGCAGGACGACATCATTGTCGTTGCCGGCGACAATTTATTCAGCGAGAAACTGGATGGGTTTGGCGAATTCTGCCGAAAGAAAAATGCGCCGGTGCTGGCGCTTTATGATGTGGGGAACCTGGAGGAGATCCGGAAATACAACGCCATTTCAGTGGACAAGGAGGGGCGCATAACATTCTTCGAAGAAAAGCCGAAGAACCCGACCAGCACGCTGACGGGCATCGCGCTGTATTATTATCCCAAGGCATCGCTGCCGCTGATCCGGCAGTATGTGAAGGAAGGGAACAATCCCGATCAACCCGGCCGGCTCGTGCAGTGGCTCTATCCGCGCACCCCGTTTTACACCTGGAAAGTGCCTGGAATCTGGTACGACATCGGGTCCCGGGAAACCCTCGAAGAAGCAAACCAGATTTTCGCGAAGAGGTAATTTGGAAACCAAAGGATTTCACGCGAACAGAAAGAAGCCGCTGAAGCTTTTTGCCCGCTCGCTCGGCTGCGTGCTGTTGCTGTGCCTGCTCGCCGGAACAAACGAAGCCGCAGAGCCGATGGAATCGGCCTTGATCGGGTTCCCGGCGATCTACACCTTGCAGGGCAATAAACTCGCCAATGGCGAGTTTGTCCAGAAACTCGAAAAGGATCTTCTTCACGTCAGGATTACTTACGAATTCGGCGACGGACACCGGGTCGAAGAAAAGGCTGTATTCCGGCAAATGCCCGTCTTCACACAAGAAAAGTGGGCCTGGATTGAATCAAAACGGGGCGAGGTGCTTCGTCAATTCCAGGTGGATTTCAAATCAGGAAGAGCCATTGCGGAGAAAAAAGACAAAGGCGAGGTCAAGCGCGTCGTTGAGGAACTCAACGTCGAACCGGGAAAGACCTTTGCGGGATTCGGTTTTGTGCTCGCCATCAAAAGTCTGCGCGAGCGTCTCATCAAAGGAGAACCAATCGAACTGCGAGCCATCGCTTTCACACCGAAAGCGCGCGTTGTCCCTGTGGAACTTTCCTATGCCGGTATCGACCAGATGAGCATGTCCAATCGCCTGGTCAAAGGCGACGGCTTTGTGATACACCCGAAAATACCGGCAATCGCAAAGGTTTTTGTGG
>DASRKU010000123.1:0-13054 GCA_035648815.1 Verrucomicrobiia bacterium
GTTTCATCGCCCCGTATTCCCGCCGCGTGGAACCCCAAATCGCGATCAGAAAATACTTGGGAATAATTGCGATTTCATAGAACACAAACAGGAGAAACAAATCGAAGCTCAGGAATACCCCGTAGACGCCGCCAATCAGCGCGAGGTAGCACGCGAAGAATTCCTTTGTCCGATACTCGATATTCCATGAGAAAAGGATTCCCGCGACCGAAGCCAGCCCCGTCAACAGGACCAGCGTGAGGCTGATGCCATCGGCGCCGAGGTGATATTCAATGCCCAGCGTTGGAATCCAAGGCACGCGCGCCACCTCGAGAATGTCGCCGGGATGAAAGCGGATGAATTGCGCCAGCGCCACGGCCAATCCGGCGGTCGCGGCGATCAAGGCGGTGATGCGCGCCGCGCGCGCGTTAGTCTTCGGCAGGAACGCCAGCACCAGGGCTCCCAGGAACGAAATGTATATGGTCCAGGCCAGCATGGCTAAAAGGGCAGTTGCTCCACCATTTGCTGGACCGTGCTGTTGATCGTCCCGAGAACAGCTTGCGGATACACGCCCAACAGGAATATCAACGCAATCGGAACCCCCAGCATCCATCGTTCGGCGACCGTCAGGTCAGGCATCTTTGCCGACGCCGGCTGAATCGGGCCATGGAACACGCGCTGAATCAACTTCAGGATGAAAATGGCGGTCACGAGCAGGCCAATGGCGGCCAGGGAAGCCGAACAGGTTGCCAGGGGAAAGGCGCCTTTGAAGATCAGGAATTCTCCGACGAATCCATTCAGTCCCGGCAGGCCCAGGGAAGCGAACAGCGCAATGCCCATCAGCCCGCAGAGAACCGGCGCCTTCTTTCGCAGGCCGCCGAAATCTCCGATTCCCCGCAATCCGCCGTTGCGCTGTTCGAGCAGGCTGACGAACCAGAACAGCGTCGCCGCCGTCAGCCCGTGATTGAACATTTGAAGAAAAACTCCGTTCAAAGCCGCTGCTTTTTGGAGGGCCGCGCCCGCCACGTTTGTCGCCGGCGTGGCGACTGCAAACGCGCCGAGCAAACAATAGCCGAGATGGTTGATCGAGGAATACGCAAGGATGCGCTTGAGATCCCGCTGGGCCAAAGCCGCGCCGGCTGAAAAAATAATCGTGACCACCGCGAGCGCCAGCAACGGAGTCCGCAGCCAATGCATCTGTTGGGGAAATATCGGCAGCAAAATGCGCAAGAAACCATACACGCCCATCTTCGACATCACCCCCGTCAGCAGCATCGTTGTGCCGGTCGGGGCTTCGGCGTACGCCGCCGGCAGCCAGGTGTGAAAAGGCATCAGCGGGGTCTTCACCGCAAACCCCAGCAACGCTCCCAGGAAAATAACCACGGCCAGCATCCGCGTCGAAAGATCATGCCACCCCAGGTTCCTTCCGAGCTCGGGAATCAGTTTTCCGCCGCGCGCCAGCTCGGCCAGCGCGGTGAAATCCGAGACGTGGTCTGTCGTGCCGACATAAATTGCCAGGAACGCCAGCAGCAACGCCACGCTGCCCACCATTGTATAAATAAAAAATTGAGTCGCGGCCGCCGCCCGCTGGCTCCCTCCCCAAAGCCGGATCAGGAAGAACGCCGGTATCAGGCTCAATTCCCAGAACAGAAACCAATGAAAGAAGTTCAACGCGGTGAACGTGCCGAACAACCCGGCCTGCAGCAGGAGCACCAGCGCGTAATACAGGTGGACGCCGTGCGCGGACCGTTGCTCCACTGACGCGAGCATCGACATCATTGTCACAATCGCGGTCAGGACCACCATCAACAGCCCAAGACCATCGACGCCGACGCGGTATTCAATTCCCAGGTAGGGTATCCACAAATGGCGTTCCTCAAACTGGAACCCGCCCGAGGAGGGATCAAACTGATGCCAAATCCACAAAGCCAAACCGAGGGCGGCAAAGCCAAAGCACAGGGCCATTTTCCGGGCGAGCTTTTCGTTTTGCTTTCCAAGCCCGGCGACCACCAACGCGCCAAAGAACGGGATCAGGATCAGGACAGTCAGCAGGGAGATCATTTGCACCCCCAAATCAGCATGAGCCCCAGCGCCGCCAGCGCGAGACCGATGGCCCGAAGATAATGTTGCACCTGGCCATCCTGAAGCCGCGACACGCCTCTTCCGCCACGCCTGAGCTCATTGCATCCCTCGTCAAACCCGAGGTTCACCACGTACTCATCGCAGGCCCGGTTCAGCCAGGAAAGTCCAAGGACTGCAAACGCGGTCAACTGCACAAGCCCGTTCCAGACCCATGCGTCCAGCCAATTGCACGCCCGCGACCACCATAACGTGAACGCCACGATTGACCGGTCGTAGATTTCATCAAACCAGAATTTATTGCGCAGAATCACGAACAGATCCGCAGGCAGCCGTTCCAAAACGTCAGGCGCCTCCGATGTCTCGACGGGTTTGCGGCCATACAACCACCATCCGGCGCCCAGCCCGGCGAAGACCACCGCGCTCGAAGCGAGCATAATTCCCCAGATTCCTGCGGCCGGCCCCGTTTCGCCGCCCAGAAATTTCTGGAACCATGGCCAGAACGGAGTCCCGATCGCCGCCGGCGCAATGGAAAAAATCGCCAGGATGACCAGCGGCGCTGTCATGATGGCCGGACTTTCATGCGGCTCGGCGCCATGATCGCTCTGGTGGGATGGCGCTTGAAGTTTGCCCGCATTGCCCACCCGATCCTCCGCAATGCCGCCATGCTCGACCATCCTTTGTTCGGAGCTGCTTGTCCTGCCCAGGTTCAAACGGCAATTCCCAAAAAACACGAGCGCCACCTGCCGGGTCATGTAAAAAGCCGTTAGAAATGCGCCGGCCAGCCCCAGGAAAAACGGGACGCTGCTGGGCGTCCAATTGTGCGCCGCGTGAAGAATGGCGTCCTTGCTCCAGAATCCCGAGAACAGCAGCGGAAATCCGCTCAGTGACAACATGCCGATGGAATACGTCGCGAAGGTCACCGGCATCCATTTGCGCAATCCGCCCATGCAGCGAACGTCCTGCTCCTCGTGACATCCGTGTATGACAGACCCGGCGCCCAGGAACAGGAGGGCTTTGAAAAATGCGTGCGTGATCAGGTGAAACATCCCAACGGCGACGCCCCCGGTTCCGAGTCCCATCATCATATAACCGAGCTGCGACACGGTGGAATAGGCGAGAATGCGTTTGATGTCGGTCTGGGCCACGGCCACGCCGGCGGCGAAGATGGCGGTGATCGCGCCGACCCAGGTAATCACGGTGAGCGTGGTTCCGGTTCCGGCGGCCATCAGCGGGAAGACGCGCGCGACGAGAAACACGCCTGCGGCGACCATGGTTGCCGCATGGATGAGCGCGCTGACCGGCGTGGGGCCTTCCATGGCGTCGGGCAGCCACACATGCAAGGGCACCTGCCCCGATTTCCCCATGGCTCCGCAGAAGATCAGCAGCGAAATCGCCACGGCCACCGGCACTCCAAACGTCGTGAGTTGACCGGCCATGGCGCCGAGAGCGGTTGTTTCGAGACAGCCGCGGCCCGCGTCGTAGCAGAGCAGGGTGCCGGATTGCGCATAGAGCCAGACCAGGCCAATCAGAAAGGCGATGTCGCCGATGCGAGTGGTGATAAATGCCTTCTTAGCTGCGGCCGCAGCGCTCGGCTTGTGGTACCAGAACCCGATCAGCAGATAGGAAGTGAGCCCGACCAGCTCCCAGCACATGAAGAGCAGAAGGAGACTGTTGGAAATGACCAGCCCCAGCATTGCCCCGGCAAACAACGATAGAAAACAGAAAAAGCGCGTGAAGTTCTCATCCTTCGCCATGTACCCAATGCTGTAGATGAAGATCAGCAGGCCCACGAACGACACCATCACCAGCATGAGAGCCGAGAGAGGATCCAGCACCCAGCCGAGCGTCAGCCAGTCGGTGCCAAATTGGAACCACGGAAAACTGAACACCTCCCTTGCTCTGCCGCCGCCGGAAAGCATGGTGTGCGACAGCGCGCACAAGGACAGAAGCAATGAGCCCGTAATTGATGCAATTGCAGCGGATGCCGCGAACCTGCGGCGCCTGCGAGGAGCCAACGCCGTCAGCCCCGCTGCCAGCATCGGCAGCGCCGCGATCAACCAGAGATTTTTGAGAATCCAGCTCATCGTCGATCACCTATCCCTGAAGCCGGTTCACCTGATCGAGGTTGGTGGTCTTGTAATGGCGATAGATGGAAATCACGAGTGCCAGGCCGACGGCGGCTTCGGCCGCGGCCACCGCGATGGAGAAGATCACGAACAGGATTCCCGTCAGCGCTTCGGGATGCTCGCTGAATCTCCAGAAGGCGATGAAGTTGAGGTTTGCTGCGTTGAGCATCAACTCGATGCCGACAAGCACGAGGATTGCGTTGCGGCGGATCAGGGCGCCCGCAAGCCCGATGGCGAACAGGAACGAGGACAATACGAGATAGCCGGGCAGGGGACTCATGGATGAGAATGGGTTGTGGGGTCGGTAGGGCCGCGCTGCGCGCGGCCTTGCTCTGGGCTGGCCGCCGGTTTTTTTGGCTCCTGCATGGCGATGATGACGCCGCCGATGAGAGCCGCTGTCAGGAGCAGGCCAACAATCTCGAGCGGGAGCACGAACCTGCGCATCAGCGCGTCGCCAACCTGGCGGACCGCAATGTCCGGTGCCGGTGGAATGCCGCGGGGCAGGGCGGAACTGCTGGCAAGCGCATAGATCAGGACGCCCAGGACCAGGACCGCAATGAGAACGCCGCTGATCCAGCCTTTCGAGAGCATGGGTGTATTGGCGGATTCACTGCCGCGTGTCAGAAGGATTGCGAAGACGATCAGGATGGCGACGGCGCCGACATATACCAGGATTTGGACGAACCCGACGAACTGCGCGCCGAGCTGCAAATACGCGGCGGCGAGCCCGGCAAAAGCGAGAGTCAGCGCGAGCACGCAATGCACCAGGTTGCGCATTCCCACGGCGGCCACCGCGGCTGCTGCTGTTACTGCGGCTATAAGACTGAATGAAAAACTCATCTTGAAACCCGCTATTCGGCAAATCGATACCGGCGCTTTTCCAGATTCCTGCCCTGCGCCAGCCCGCGTCCCAGCATCACGTACGGGCCAACAACGATTAATGAACAAACCACCCATCGCGCCATTCCCGGCGACATCCTCAGCCAAATCCCCGCGGCAAGAATGTTGATGAGGGCCATCGGCAGCATGAATTTCCAAGCGAAATTCATGAGCTGATCCATGCGCAGCCGCGGGAGCGTCCCGCGAATCCAGATGAACACCGCGATGATCGCCAGCAATTTCGCAAAGAACCATGCCCAGGACGGCACGAATTCAAGAAACGGCAGCGGCGCATGCCACCCGCCCAAGAATAACGTGATTCCAAGCCCGCTGATCGCAAAGAGCCCCAGGTATTCCCCCAGAAAAAACAACGCGAATTTGAATCCTGAATATTCGATGTAATAGCCGGCAATAATCTCGGACTCGCCTTCGGGCAAATCGAACGGCGACCGGTTCGACTCCGCCGCCGCCGCCGTCATGAACAGCAGAAACCCGGCAAAGCCCCACGGCGTTAACACATACCAGTTCGGAATCCACCCGGCATAGCCGGATTGTTTCTGGACGATTTCGACCGTCGACAGCGACCCGGCGGCCATGATGACCGTGACGGCGGACAGGATGAGAGGGATTTCGTAGCTGATCATTTGCGCAATGGCGCGCATGGCTCCCAGGAGCGAGTATTTGTTGCGGCTGGACCATCCGGCCATAAATATCGCCAGTTCCGTCGCCGCCCCGATCGCAAAAAAGAACAGCACAGCGGCGTCAAAATCCACCAGGACCATGTTCCGGCCCACCGGCAGGACGGCGTAGACCAGCAGGGAAGGCACGACCAGCGTCAGCGGAGCAAGGAAATGCACGGCTCGATCGGCGGCGCGCGGGACGATGTCCTCCTTGGTCAGTGTTTTCAGCCCGTCAGCCACGGGCTGAAGCAATCCGAAGGGGCCCACGCGGTTGGGGCCCAGCCGGTTTTGGATCCGGCCCAGGCCTTTGCGCTCCATGATGGTGGTCAGCGCAAACAGGCTCGCAAATGCCAGGATGATCGCCGCGATGGAAACCAGGGGCGAGAGGAGCGGCTGCCACGCTGCCGGCGCAAGGCCGACCAGCCAATGCTTCAGCAGCACAAAAATTTGATCCAGCGTTTCAGACATTATTCCATCAAGTCAAACGCAGCGACCTGGAGATTTGGCGTGCCGCGAAGGGGGAAATTAACCGGCTTCGTTTAATGAATGCCAGAAGAAAAAGGGTGTCATGCGAACAGATGACTTCTCAATGTCCCCGAGCCTCCTACCCTTCAGCCATGCGAACGATCGTTGCTTCCCTGTCGCGAGCCGCTGCCAAAGGATCCTGCCTCCTGTCGCTCTCCACCCTCTGTTGCGCGGCCGGCCAATACACTAACTTCAACGTCGCCATCTATATTCCCGTCGCTGTCGTCCGCAGCTTTGAGGATCCCGGAAAGCTGGCCTCGGATTGGGACCGCATCAGCAGCCAGTTGAAAGTCGACAAGGTGTATATCGAAGTGCAGCGAAACCGGCTGCTGGCCGGGGATGAATTGCTCGCGCAGGTCAAACAGTTCTTCCTCTCCAAAGGCGTACGCGTGGCGGGCGGCATGGCGTTGTCGGATACCGGTGGCGGCGGACAGTACCAGTCATTTTGTTACACCAATCCCAAAGACCGCGAGTTCATCAAACAGACCGTTCAATTGGCGGCGCGCCATTTCGACGAAATCATCCAGGACGATTTCTTTTTCATCACGACCAAGAACGATTCGGATATCGCGGCCAAAGGGAAGAAGAGCTGGACGGAATTTCGATTGCAGCTTGCCGACGACGCGGCGAAGAGCCTGTTGATTAAACCGGCAAAAGCGGTCAATCCGAAGGTGAAGATGGTCATCAAATTCCCGAACTGGTACGAGCATTTCCAGGGGCTGGGTTACGACCTGGACAAGGAACCGAAGATTTTCGACGGCATTTACACCGGGACCGAGACGCGCGACCCGGAGATCACCGACCAGAACCTGCAACAGTACGAGAGTTATCTCATCTTCCGATACTTCGAGAACATCAAGCCGGGCGGAAACGGCGGCGGATGGGTGGATACTTTCAGCGTCCGGTATGTGGACCGTTATGCGGAGCAGTTATGGGACACGATGTTCGCCAAGGCGCCCGAGATCATGCTGTTCAACTGGGCGGCGATGCTGCAGCCGGTCCGGGCCGGCAACCGCACGAATTGGGCGGCGCTTCACACGAGTTTCGATTTAAACGGAATGCTCCAATCCTGGCGCGCAATCGCGCCCGCAGGCGTGAGCAATCCATCCATGGCGCGCGTCGCCGGATATTCCCTGGAACAGGCGGATGCAATCGTCGGCAAACTCGGACGGCCAATCGGGATCAAGAGTTACAAGCCCTACCAGTCGACGGGCGAGGATTTCCTGCAGAATTATTTTGGCAATATTGGAATCCCGATCGATCTCTGCCCCGCATTTCCCACCGACGCGCGCCTGGTGCTGTTGACTGAGAGCGCGAAGTTCGACCCGGAAATCATCGCCAAAATCAAGCGCCACCTGGCGGCCGGCAACTCCGTCGTCATCACTTCCGGCCTGCTGCGGGCGCTGCAGGGAAAAGGGATTGAGGACATTGTCGAGTGGCGTTACACGGATCGAAAATTCCTCGCGCGCAGGTATTCGGCGGGATTCGGACCCGGGAACATGACCGAGCCCGGGGCCGATCGCGCGGCGGATATTCTCTTCCCGGAAATTGAGTTTTTGACCAACGATTCCTGGGCGCTCCTTCGCGCCATGGCTTCCGGCAAAGGCTTTCCCCTCCTGCTGATGGATCGGTATTCCAAAGGCGTCATCTATGTGTGGACCATTCCCGAGAATTTCAACGATCTTTACAGGCTGCCGGCCTTTGCCACGACGATCATCAAAAACTACGTGATGAGTGGATTCCCGGTGCGTGTGGACGGGCCCAGCCAGGTTTCCTTGTTCGCCTATGACAATCACACGTTCATCGTGGAATCCTTTCTGCCGGTGGAAACCGACGTGAAGGTTTCGGTGACTGGCGATTTTACCACGTTGCGAAACCTGGTTTCGGGCGAGGTTCTCACCGCGCAGCCGCAATCGGAAGGCTTTGGCCGCAACCGCGGGGCGAGCGAGAGCAGGACTGCCTTCACCGTGCACCTGATGCCTCACAGTTACAGTGCGTTTGCTGTCGAGAAATAGGTCCACGAATGGCGCAAAGCGGGTTATCCGCGAATTACGCGAATTACGCGAATTAGACGGGGAAAAGGATTTAGGTAGGGCTGCGCTGCGCGCAGCCAGGCGCGTTCCCCGGTTAAAGGTGTTCGGGGGGCCTTTACGGGAATTGATCCTGAGCAGGACCAGAGTCCGCTGGGTTTTCCTCTCGAAAAAATTGGCGTAATTGGCGTAATTCGCGGATAACCTCATTCGCCGGATTCGCGGATGATTGCCCGGTTCGAAGCATGCATTGACTTGCTCCTTCGCGGGGGATAACCTGATTTGTCCAATTACACGAAGTTCGGACGCGAAATGCTCGGCACTATTGAAAAACTATTGATCCTGCAGGATCGAGACAAACAAATCCAACGGGTGCAAACCCAGTTGGCGCACATCGAGCCGGAACGCAACGGTTTGCTAACCAAGGCTTCCGAGTCCCAGTTCCGGCTGGAAAACGCGCGGGTAAAGCTCAAAGAAATCGAATCCCGCCGCAAGGACCTTGAGCTGGAAGTTGAAGCCAAGAAACAGCTCATCGAGAAATACTCCAACCAGCAGCTCCAGACCCGCAAAAACGAGGAGTATCGCGCGCTGGCCCACGAAATTGACGGCTGCAAGCAGGCCATCTTTGAAATCGAGAACCGTGAAATTGAGTTTATGGAACAGGCCGAAGCCGCGCAACGGGAAGCGGTTGCGTTCACAAAATCCGCGGGGGATTCCAGGAAGCTTGTCGACGAACAAGTCGCCCAGCTTGGCGAGCGCGAAGCGAATTTGAAGAAGGAATATGCCGAGCTGGTGACCAATCGCGAGGAACTGGCGGCCGCGGTGGAGGAGAGCGCGCGACGCCGGTACGAGCGCCTGGCCAAGAGCAAAGGGGACAGTGTCGTTGTGGGCGTGCAGCATGGCGTTTGCGGCGGGTGCCACATGCGGCTGCCGGCCCAGGTGCTGGTCAGTTGCCAGGCCCAGGCGGAACTCGTCGGCTGCACGCACTGCGGACGGATTCTGTATTACACGCGCGACATGGACCTTGCCTCGGTGGATTGAGCTCCACTTCGTACCACAATGTCGAAAGTTCACGCTCTCCTGGCAAAGATTTGAAACGTGCCCTCACCCCGGCCCTCTCCCAACCGATGGGAGAGGGAGAATCGATTGACGCGTTGGTTGCAACGATGGCGAAATCCAATCCGGAGCGTTGGCCGCTGTTCCCTCTCCCGTCGGACGGGAGAGGGCTAGGGTGAGGGCTTCCTTGTCCTGTGGTTGCGGCTTTGCCGCGCTGGGTCACTTCGGCGGCCAAATCCGGAATTCGCCGGCGCAGTGCAGCATGCCCATCAAGTACAGGAGCCCGTCGTAGTAGCGCTCTATCCCATCCGGGATTGGAGTTTCCCAAAAGGCGTTGACGAACTCTTTCGATCGGGGATTTTCAGCCGCGAGGCCGGCCACGGCGTTCATGGCACTCAACCCGGGCGAGTGGTCGTTTCCCAGTTGTGTGCCGTCCAGGGCAAACGAGTTGCCGTAAGCGGTCATTCCTTTGGACTGAAAAAAAGCCTGGAGCCGGTCGCTCAACTCCCGTTCCCGGTTATCTTTCGCCCACCAAGCCCAGTCCACCGACCAGTTCATCGCCGTCCGCCACGCGTCAAATCGGAAATTGACCGCGCCTTTGTTCCGGGAGGAAGCAAACGGGGTTCCGTCAAATGCCGCATAATCCGGCGCCAGCGCCGTGACCGGGTGAGTTGCGCGCGGAAAAAAATCGCGGCTCGCCCGCGCGGCTTCCAGCCAGAAAGCCCGATCCTCCGCCGGGCCCCATCGCGCCCACAGCTCGTAAAACGCAGGCAAATGATACGACGGATCGGTATGGTCGGGAACGCCGCTCGGGGAAAAACGCACCATCTTGTATTCGGAATTAAAGAGCGGTCCCGCCGTCACTTGCCCCCGAACTGTTTTGCCCGTGATGGGCTTGCGATGCACCATCCGGCTCAGCAGCGTGTAGGCCTCCTCGCGGTAATTATAAATCCCCACGCCATTCCCCCACCTTCCAGCGGCAAAATACAATGCCATGACGAAATACTCCTCACCATCCGGCGCGACCAGGTCGCTGTTCAGCGTGGCGTTGGTCTTCAGCGACCATGAATAAAAACCAAACGACGGATGATCGGGGGAAGGGTTGAACATATACGTGTTCGCCCAGTTCCAAATCGCGTCGAACTCGGCTTTCCGGTCCAGTTGCACGGCGATCATCATTCCGTAAGACATGCCTTCGGAGCGCACGTCCCGATGTTTGATGTCCGAGACAAACGCGAGCGGACCGTTGGAGTTGGCGCCTGCGGAAAAGTAAACGGCCTGTGTCGCGGAATCGCCATGAAAGAGTTGCTGGAAAGTGTTGTTGATCCGGGCGTCGACTTCCGCCGCGGAGCGGCCGTTTTCCACGAAGAGATTGCGGTACTTGCCAGTGGCGAAGGCGCCGTGGCCTTGTGGAGAACGGGATGGCGAGTGGCAGCCGGAAACGGCAAATGAAAACGCAAGGAGAAACCCGATGCGGGCGGCAAATAAGGGCGGATTCATGTCCATGTCAGGCGCGCGGCTCTTCAAAGTGCAGCACGTCGGGCGTCTGAAGATTCCGGGAGTTATTCCTCGAAACACGCGCGCGCGCGGCCGCAAATCTGCAGCGCCACCTGTTTCTGGTCCGGCCCGACTTCAGCCAGGGTGCGGTTGCACCAGCAATGGGCCGTGTCCGTAAAGGCGCCGTTTTCCTCCGCAAACACCTGGGCGGCCTGTTCCGGGATGTACATTTTTTTTGTCCGAAGATGTGTGCAGACGTGGGAGGGTTTCATAACTACGCCGTGAGTTGCATCAGTGTCCGCCGAACCAGCGCCCGCACGATGGCGACCTTATATCCGTTATGCGCCTGCGCATGGGCTCCTTCCAGGATCAAATCGGCCGCTTTGCCGGCCGTCTCCTCGTCCAGGGTCTTGCCTTCGAGAAACCGATGGACGGCGGCGGACTCGTAGGGAATGGGTGAAACGGCGCCAAGGACGACGCTGGCGTGCGAAATTTTCCCAGCTTCGATCCTGCCTGCCGCCGCGCAGCTCACCAGCGCCCAGTCGAACGCCGCCTTTTCACTCACCTGCAAATAAGCGCTGCGCCGTCCCTGCACTGGAATGTCCACCTGCGATATCAGGTCGCCGGGCTGCAGGGAATTGTGCGCGGTCGGATTATCCCAGGCCTTGGCATAGAGTTCCGGGATGCTCACGGGCAATTGCTGGGTCCCTCTCTGGATGATTGCCGTCGCGCTGAGGGCCGCCAGGGCCACCGCGAGATTGGAGACCAGCGGGCTGATGCAGGTGTTGCCGGTGAACAGGCTGTGATATTTATTTTCGCCGTGCCGGGCATAACAGGTGTCCCCGCCTTTCTTCAGGCACAGCACGTCGCGCTGCCGATAATACCAGCATCGTGAATGCTGGGAGAGATTGCCGCCCAGGGTGGCGAGATTTCGAATTTGCCTGGAGCCGACTTCGGCCGCGGCTTGCTGCACGCCGGGAAAGAGCTTTGCCAATTCGGCGTTATCCTCCAGGTCGGCAATCGTGACGCCGCCGCCCAGGGTCCAGACTTTCCACCCCGGCTGGATGGCGCCAAAGCCCGGCAGGGACTTGACGTTGACGAGGATTGCGGGGTTGAGGATTTGCTCCTTCATGAGCCCGAGCAGGTCGTTGCCGCCGGCGAGGTAGGCGCCATTGTCGCCGATGAGTTCGCGGGCGCTTGCGGCGGATGTGGCGGTTGCGTATTGGAACGGTTTCATGCTGAAAGTTTGTCTTTGCCCAGCGCCGCCAGGACTTTTTGAGGGGTGATCGGCAGGCTGCTGACGCGAACGCCGATGGCATTTGCTACGGCGTTGGCAATGGCTGCCGCCGTTGGGATGGTGACCGGCTCGCCGATGCCGATGACGCCGCGCTCCGGCATTTCCAGGAATACAACATCGAACTCCGGCATGTCGGCCAGTCCGGGGAGCTTGTACGTTTCGAAGTTTGGGTTGAGCATGACGCCGGTTTGCTTGTCCATGACGCGCTCTTCGTACAGGGCGTAACCCATGCCCATGATAATGCCTCCGTTGGCCTGGCTTTCAGCGGTGAGCTTGCTGACAATGAGGCCGCCGTCCTGCACACAAGTGATCTTCTTCACTTTGACGAAGCCGGTGTCGGTGTCCACTTCCACTTCGGCAAATTGCACGCCGCCGACTCCGCTTGAGGACAGGCCCTGTTGCCATTCGCCCTGCACCACCACGGGGTTCACGCCCAGCTTTTTGCAGGCTGCCGCCCAGTTGGCTCCGCGCGCGTCGGCGATGCCCGACTGTTTCTGGACCTCCTCCAAAGCTTTCGTGCACACATCGTAAATGGCGGGGGAAACCGATGCGGCGGTTGTGCTGCCGCCACTCCCGCCGGAGGGTGGATATTGCGTGTCGCCGATGCGCACCGTGATCTGCTCCGGCTTCAGCCCAAGAAGGTCCGCGGCGATCACCGCGATCACAGTCTTGGTCCCAGTCCCCAAATCCTGCGTGCCGCAGCGGACCTCGATGCTGCCGTCAGGGTTGACCACCGCCTCGGCTTTGGTGCCGCGTCCGCCGCCCCCCCACTGCGCGCCCGCGCAGCCAACACCCGTCTTTATCGGGCCGGTGGAACTGCCAGGCTTCTTGTACTTTTGTTTCCATCCGAACCGTTCCGCGCCCAGCTGGAATTCCTTTTGCCGGACTTCAGACGGATCATTC
>DASRKU010000124.1:0-16908 GCA_035648815.1 Verrucomicrobiia bacterium
GATATTCAGGCGCTCAACAAACGTTTCTTCATCGAAGTCCGAAACTGGTTTTACTGGGCGCGGCTCCAGGCCCGCTTCCCGGACGGCGCGAAAAAGGACGCCGACAAGCGGGATTCCGAAGCTCTCATCCGCCTGCTCACCCGGATGATCTTTGTCTGGTTTCTCCGTGAAAAGCGGCTCATTGCCGATGAACTTTTTGCCGAACGTACAATTGAAACCCTGGCGCGCGACTGGCGTGTGGACGACTGCGAGAAAGACAAGCAAGGCCGCTACTACAAAGCGATCCTTCAAAATCTTTTCTTCGCCACCCTCAACACGCCAATCGAAGAACGAAAGTTCCGGTCCGCCCGCTCGTATCAAGGCAAGAACAAGCATTACGGCGACCAGCGCTACTTCCGTCACGTCGCGCTGTTTCATGAGAAAGCTCCCGTCGAAGAACTCTACAAAACCATACCGTTCCTCAACGGCGGTTTGTTTGAAATGCTCGACGAAATTCCCGGACGCGGCGACGACAGCATCACGGAGGAAAAGCGCGTGGACGGATTTTCCGACGTGGCCGACAAGCAACCACTTGTCCCCGACTTCCTGTTTTTTGGTGACGAACGCCGTGTGCCTGAACTCTCGGCGCTCCTGGGCGAATCCACCGCGCCCAAAGCCCGCGGCCTGCTCAAAATTTTCCGCGACTACAAATTCACCATCGAGGAAAACACGCCGTTGGAACAGGACATTGCCCTTGACCCGGAGTTGCTTGGTCGCGCCTTCGAGAACCTCCTCGCCGCCGTCAACCCGGAGACCGGCACGGTCGCCCGCAAATCCACCGGCTCGTTCTACACCCCGCGTGAGATTGTCAACTACATGGTCGAGGAAGCCATCCGCCTGCGTCCCGATTCAACCAAGATGACTCCTGATTTCCTGGTGTTCGCATTGAGTTCCCGAATCGTGCGGACGCAGATTGAGGAGTTGGGCAAGACGACGGCAGGCAACATCGGAATCAGCGGAGGCGATGCAAAATCGTTCGTCGTTCCAGTCCCACCGCTCCCCGAGCAGCGCCGGATTGTGTTCGAACTGGACGCATTGCAGGCGGAGGTGGACGCGCTGAAGCGCCTGCATGCCGAGACCGCCCCCGGGTTGGACGCTTTGGCTCCCCGCCATCCTTCCGCCTTCGCCTGGCTTCTGCGGGACAGGCGACCGCGCCTTCATCCGCCTTCATCCCATTTCGGCGGGACAAGAAGGAGAATTGTGAATCCAAAGGAACTTTTGGAAAAATTGCCTTTGGTGCGGGGTTGGATTGATCGCACGCTGTCGGCGTTCATGCGCAGCGGGGTCATTCACGACGCCGGGCGCGGCTGGTATTCCCGCATCGCCGAGGGAAAAAGCGAGTCAGCCGTGCTCTGACGAGTCACGGCTACACAAAGCGGTCTGTTTTTGCGCCTCTTTGCGCCTCTTTGCGCCTCTTTGCGGCTACCCCTCCGATTCGTTTTCTGCGGCGCCTACCAGGGCTTGCGCTCGTTCAGGGCTGTTTGGATGGCGCGCTTGGCGGCCAAGGGATCGATGCTCCCGGCTTCGCTGTAGATGACCTTTCCCTCCGGGTTGATCAGCACGGTGTAGGGCACCTCTCCTTGCCACTCAGGATTAAAGGCGTTGATCAGTGCTTCCCGATCGGCGGAAGCAAAAATGTAATTCTTATTAGAGGCTTGTTGTTTCTTCAAAAACTCGAGCACCTGGCCTTGTTCTTCGGGCCGGTTTGTTGAGATCGTCACCACTTCGAAATCCCGGTGCCGGTACATCCGATTGATGGTCACAAACTCGTTAAACTCCGCGATGCAAGGCGCGCACCAGGTCGCCCAAAAAGTCACGAGCCGGAACTTGCCCGATTCATTCTTGCGCAAGGCCTTTAGCGCCTGCGCGTCGGCGGGCGACACCGACACCGGTTCGGCGGCGAGTTTGTCCATGTACGCCTTGGCCTGGCTTTCCTTGCCGGCCCATTTGATCGAGCAGCCCACCACCTTGGTCTGCGCCACCGCCGGCTGCTTGCCATCCACCAATGCATCCAGCGCATCCCGCAAATAATTCTTTGTCACCTTCTGGATGCGTTCGGAATCATCGATGCCCCCCGCGTAGCGCAGCTTTCGGTCCCTATCAAAAACAAACACGTGCGGGGTGGCGACGGGGCCGTAGGCGCGAGCGACGGATTCCGTGTCACCATCATAAAGGTAGGGAAAATTGTAATGACGATCGGCGGCGCGAATTTTCATTTCGGCGAACGTATCGCCCAGGTCGGTCCAGCCCAGTTCGTCCAGGCGCACGGATTTCGGATCGTTGGGCATGATCCCCACAAGCGCCACTCCTTTGTCCTTGTAGTCCGACGCAATCTGCTTGACCCGCTCCTCGTAGTACTGGGCCGTCGGGCAGTGATTGCACGTGAAAACGATCACCAGCACTTTGGCATCGCGGAAATCGTTTAGCTTCCAATTGCGGCCATCCACGCCGGGCAGATTGAAATCAGGCGCGGCCGCCCCGAGCGGCAGGGAGGGAATGGGAGCGGCAGCAGCAACCTGGAGAGCGCACCCGACGAAGAGCAGGGCCAGAAAAGTTTGCATGGCGATTCAGACTACGTACGAACATGGCCGCAGGCAAGCGCGGTTCATTCAGCCCGGACCCTCACCCCGTCCCTCTCCCATCCGATGGGAGAGGGTGCCCGACTTGTCCGCCTTAGCTTTGGCGAAGGCGGAAGACTGAGCGAGGGGCTTCTTCAAAAACCTACACCCAACTGTCTCATGCGACGGTGGCACTGGCTTGTTTCTGAGCGCTGGAAAATCTGAGGGCGCTCGCTTTGACCCACGCCCGAAAGGTTGGTGGATTCGAACCCATAATGCGTTCGCAACAATCGATGCCATAAACTTTTTTTGCCGCCTGTGTGATCGTTAAATGAGATGTCACCGAAGCTCGTTCCGAAGTACGGGCCGGGTCGCAGCAGCCGCGGTTAAAGTAACGGGCGGCTCATCCGGCGAAAGATTTCCCGTGGCTTGCCACGTGCTTGGAATTGCTGCGATGACTGGTTTTGGAGTTTTTGGTTGGGTTGCAGGCGCTCTGCAATTGTTTGTTCCTTCCTACGGGTTTCGCCTCGTCCGACGATTCGGCACCGCACGCGTCGGCTGGTTTCTTGTCGCCACATTTGTCTGCCTGGCATTGATGCACTTGCTGGTGCCGCTGCGGGCCTCCGGGCCCGGATTGCCAGGAGGCTTTGCGCTGCAACTCGTGTATGTGACCGGCTCGGTGCTCTTGCTGATCGGCATGGGCCACATGGACGCCCTTTTCGCCGAACGCGAACGCGCGGGTTGGACCGAACAAAGCCTTCGAAGGAAATTGGAGTCGGAACTGAAGGAGCAAACGGCCGAGCTGGTGTCGGCCCGCGAGGTTCTCGCTCAGGAACTCGCAAACCGGGATCAACTAACAAAATCCCTCGAGCAGTCCGAAGCCCTGTACCGGTATTTGTTCGTCGAAAATCCCCAACCAATGTGGGTCCAGGACGTTCGTTCCTGCCGGTTCCTTGCGGTGAATCGCGCCGCCCTTGGCCAATACGGTTTTACCTTTGAGGAATTCATGGCCCTCACCGGCCGCGATCTCGTGCTGCCTTCGGCCGTGGTCCAGTTCCTTGACGACGCGGCCAAGTCCTGCCCGGCAGTGGAATCGCGCGGCACCTGGAAACATTGCCGGAAGGACGGAACCCTGATCGATGTGGAATTGACGACGGTGGATGTGGAGTATGCGGGTGTGCCGGCGCGCCTGGTGCTGGCCAATGACATCACGCAGAAGCTCAAGCGGGATGAGCAAAAAGCAAAAGAGCGCAAATTGGAGGCTGTGGGGGAGATTTCCGGCGGGATCGCGAAGCACCTGGCGGATTCCTTCACAGTGATTAACGAACAGGTCGCCGCATTGGGGCGGCAGCCGCGCGATGACCAATCCACAGAAGAGCTCGAGCGCATCAGCGACGCCACAACTCGCGTGTCCGGCCTGATTCGACAACTGCTCGCCGTCGGCGGCCGCCAGGAATGCCGGCTCGAGCCGCTAGATCTCAACGGCCTCGTTCGCAACCTGACGGAGATGCTGCGACGGCTTGTGGGCGATGACATCGCCGTCGAACGAGTTTGCGGTTTCCAGCTCAATCCCGTTTTGGCCGACCGCCCCCTGGTGGAACAGGTGATCGTCAGCCTGGCGCTGAATTCCCGGGATGCCATGCCCGGGGGAGGGACACTTTCGCTGGCCACTTCGAGAGTGTGTATCCGGGAAAAGGAGAACGATGGCGATGGCCGGATCAAGCCGGGCGATTATGTTTGCCTCAAGATACGCGACACCGGATCCGGAATGAGCCCCGAAATCCAGTCGCGGATATTCGAGCCATTCTTTACCACGCGCGAGCGCGACCATGGCATGGGTCTGGGCCTGGCAAGCGTTTTTGGAATCGTTCGCCAGCACTCAGGCTGGATCGAGTTCAGTTCCGAGCCCGGAGGGGGCACCGAATTCCGTGTCCTTCTTCCCTGCGCGGCGGGCAGTTCAGCCGATTCTGGAACGTTGTTTGTAAAAGGCACGATTTTGCTTGTCGAACCGGATGATCGCAGGCGGTCGATGGCGGGATTTATCCTGAATCGGAATGGTTACCGGGTGATTGAGGCCGACAGCAGTGCGACGGCGTTGGTATTATGGGCCGGGCAGGCTTCGAGAGTGGATTTGGTGCTGACGGGCACGAACTTGCCGGGAACCCTTTCCGGCCCTGAACTGTTTCAGCAGCTTCAACAAACCCGTCCGGGACTGAAAGTGATCTACCGCTCGGACCCTGAGGACACGGCGAACGAGTCCTCTTCGGAATGCTTCACCATCCCCAACGCATACAGCCCCGACATTTTGCTCAAGGCGGTCAGCAGTTCACTGGAATCCTGACGGCTGCGTCTTCGGCTTGTTGACATTGTACTATTTCAGCGGAGTTATGCTCGGGGGCTTACCGTAACGCGAGCGATTTTGGATGGATTACCACCTCATCGTTCTGTAGTGAAGATGTGTGAAAGCAGCGTTCTTAAGGTGAGAACAGACGGTAAAATCGTTGAACCTGGTTTGATGCCGCCGGATCCGTGAATTGGAAGAGTCCGGGAGAGCTTTCGATAACTCCACCCAACCGGGTCCAATTTGTCGTTGGCGTTTGAAGGTTTGTTGACGCCAGCACACCCAAAACGGTGCCTGGATAATTGGTGAAGCTGATTTGAAACGAACTACCCGGCGACCTCTTTGATGGCATCAAGACTGTCGGGGTCGCTGTCGGCACAATTACGTTTATGACCATTCCGGTGCTGGCGATTCCATTGGCAACAACACTGACCGCCGCGCAGCCCGGCGGAAAAGGCCAGACAGGTTCGGAAAAAACAGCATAACCGGGCACGTCAATGGATGGCACGAATTGCATTTGGCCGTTCTCCAAACTGCGTATTTGAACCAGTGGATAGTCGGTCGGCGAATCCTGGGAGGTTCCACTCGAGCCGCCGGAAACCCCTCGAAATCGCGTGCCTGTCAAGACAAGCAGTCCGCCAACATTCACTCGAGAATTGACGCTGGTGATTTGTGGTCTCGACTCAGGAGCAACGCCGGGGTCAGTCTGATATAGCTCCGAGGAAGTCTGTAACTGAAAAGATGACAGAAATCCCCCTGCAATGAGCACGCTGCCATCGAGCAACAGTGTTGAAGTGTGCCGTCCATGCCTGTTTGGCATGTTGGACGCGGCGAACCAGGCCGCGGCGGCGGGGTCGAATAATTCAACACGTGCGAGGTAACCAGTGCTGTTGCGGCCGCCCGCAATCAGGACGTCTCCGGTTGGAAGCAAGGTCGCGGTGTGATAGCTGCCTGGAGTACCGAGTGCCCCCGTATCCGACCAGGTTTCTGATCGAGGATCGTAGATTTCCGCGCTCGACAGATAAATGTTAGTCGTGACCGAAACAACGATGCGACCTCCCGCCACGAGCACATTGCCATTGGGCAGCAAGGTGGCCGTGTGGTCTGCGCGGGCTTGCTTGAGCGATGCCGTTTGCGTCCAGGTGCCACATGCCGGGTCATATATTTCGGCGCTGTTCAGGTAGTTTGTGGCACTAATCCCTCCCGTGATGAGCACGCGTCCGTTTGGCAGCAGAGTGGCCGTATGGTCCGTCCGCGGAACATTCAAGGGTCCAGTGACACTCCATCCACCCGTTTGTGGGTCGAATAATTCCGTGTCCAAAATGGAATTGGTCGTACAGCCTCCAGCAACCAGTACCTTTCCGTTCATCAACAGGGTTGCCGTATGATCCGTCCGAGCCGCGTTGAGCGGCCCTGTCGCCCGCCATGAATCTGTGTTGGGATCGTAAAGCTGTGCATCTCGAAGATAATAAGGTGCCGGATAGGCGTAGCCTCCCGCGACGAGGACATCACCGTTTGCCAGTAATGTAGCCGTATGACCGTCGCGAAATGGATTGAGTGGGCTGCCGTAGGACCAGGTTCTGCTCAAAGGATCATACAACTCAACAGTCGTTACGAGCGGTTGGTCGGTTGATCCATTGACCGCAAGCACTCTTCCGTTGGGCAGCAATGTCGCGGTGGCCGAAGCGCGCCCATCGTGAAGGTTTCCCGCAACAGTCCAGGCCCCAGCCGCCGGCTCATAAACCTCGGCGGAGGACAGAATTTGGCTTCCATTCGATCCCCCCGCGATAAGGACCTTTCCGCCTGGCAGCAAAGTCGCGGTGTGCCGCGTTCTTCCAGTCGATAAACTGACTGTCGAAGTGCTCGACTGAGCAACAGGATCATACAGTTCCGCGCTGGAAAGCACAGATCCCCCGTTCATGCCTCCGACTACAAGCAGCTTGCCCGAGGGTAGCAAAGTCGACGTTTGAAAGACGCGTGCAGTAACCATTAATCCACCGCCCGTCTCCTGGCTATTTGTCGGATTGTAGAAAAGGAAAAAATTATTGGTGCGAGGAGGATCGCAACCGCCTCCCAGCAATACTATCCCATTGGTCAGGAGAGTCGCGGTATGGCCATAAAAACCGAAGACGCCCGCCGTCGTCCAGTGTCCCGTCGTCGGATTGTAAACTTCCCCGTAGGCGACATCCCCAACCGCAAAAACTTTTCCGTCTGCCAGCAATGTCCCTGTATGCCCGATCCGGGCATAAATCATGGATCCGGTTAGCTGCCATGTTCCGGTATTCGGATCGTACAGTTCGGCACTGGAAAGAACCGTGGTCCCATTTTCGCCACCGAAAACCAGAACATTTCCATTTGTCAGGCAGACAGCGGTGTGGCCATCTCTCGCGAAATTAAGTGGAGAGGCGGCGCTCCAGGACCCTGATACAGGATCGTATATTTCGGCACTGGATAACGAGGCCCCATCTCGGCCACCAACCACCAGAACCTTGCCATTGGGCAGCATCGTCGTGGTGTGGCCGCGCCGTGCGCAGGTCATGGGTTGTGTGGCAGTCCAAATCCCTGTGCTCGGATCAAATATTTCCGCAGCCGATAAACTCCCGTTGCCATCCCAACCTCCCGCAATGAGCACTTTGCCATTGGGCAAAAGGGTCGCAGTGTGTTCCTGCCGCGCCGTTAGCATATTGCCGGTTGTCTTGAACACACCGGCGGAGGAAGGCTGGGCTACCGAGCAGCCCATTAAAAGGATGAAGAAAAGTCGGGCAGTTAGTGTGGAAAGTGATTTCATGGCTAACCTGCTTGATGTTAAGCGAATTAATCATTAGCCATTCTGAATCTCTTTTGTCAACCTAATAAACACTGCTTCTTGCACGTTTTGCCGACAGTCGCTTTCGACAGACGGCTTGCCAAAAACTTGCAACCTGCAACCATGCTGATTCATGAGGATGGCAGCCACGGCACAATGCGCCGCAAATTGCGCATCGAAAACTTCCCGCGAAAAGCCGATCCCGCCCCGCTTCGCCGGCAGCAATCCTGAATTCAAAATCCTCACGCAATCCAGGAACGTGCGTCAGATTCTGTCGTCGTTCGTCCGCGCCACAGGGCTGCCGGTTGTTCTTATCCCGCCCTGTGCGGAGGAGGGCGTGATGATCTGCTCAAGCCAGGGAGGTGATCTTTGTTCATTGATCGCCGGCACTTCACAGGGTCACGAACATTGCCGGCGTTTTGTGCGGCGCCTTCAATGCCGGCTCGGACGCAAGCGCCGGCCCTGCAAGACGCGGTGCTTTGCGGGCTTGATGGAAGCGGCTGTGCCGCTTTCAATCGCCGGCCAGACCGTGGCCGTGGCGCTTTGCGGCCAGGTGTTCACCCGCAAACCCACCAGCCGCGAGTTCACCCGGCTCCGCCGCCGGCTGGCGCGTTTGGGCATCCGGCTCGGCGCAAAGGCCGCCCGGCGCGCTGTTGCGCGCACCCGGGTCGCCTCCAAATCCAGGGTCGACGCCGCCGTCGAGGTGTTGCAAGGTTTGGAAAAATATCTCATCCAGGCAGCCGACGGCGCATTGCTGGCGGTCAGGCATGGCGAACCCAGGCCGGTAACCGGCGCCAAGGCCTTTGTCCAGGCGCACCTTGTCCAGACCTTCAAAACCCGGGATGCCGCCAATGCCGTCCACCTCAGCCTCTCGCATTTTTGCCGTCTTTTTAAATCGGCCACCGGCCTGACTTTCACCGAATACGTCGCGCGCTGCCGGGTCACCAGGGCCAAGGAAATGCTCGAGGACACATCACAGCGGATCAGCGAGATCGGTTTCGGCAGCGGATTCCAGTCCCTCCCGCATTTCGATCGCATCTTCAAGCGTTACGTGGGCCGGAATCCGCGCCAATACCGTCAGGCTGTCCGGGGTTAACTCCCGCTCCAAGCCTCTTTATTGCCGCTGGGCGGACGCAAAAATCCGACAAGGAATAATCAATCGCTGCGTAGCACCCCCGGGGCGTATCCGCCTACAATTCCAAGGTGGCTCTCCCGTTGAGGCGGGCCGGGGCGGAGAGATCAAACAAAGGAAGTGCCGCTCGAGGACTCAAGCCCATTGACCGCGGAATTCACATTACAAAGAGGTCCGAATATGAAAATCCGGCTTTGTCGATCAACCCCCCTGTCGTGCCTGTTGCTTGTTTGTTGTGTAGCCGCCTTGAAGGTGCCGGCGGTCCTCGCTGAGGGGGAAAACCATTGGTTTGGAGCGCCCCGCGCGGCCTCCAGTACGCTCTCTGTTACCAATGTCATTTGGTCGGCGAACCTGGATGTCGATCCGGGATGGACGCGCACCGGGGAGTGGGCTTTTGGCCGTCCGACCGGCGGCGGCGGCGGCACCTACGGCCATCCCGATCCGACAAGCGGCGCTACCGGAACCAATGTCTTCGGCATCAATCTCAGCGGGAATTACTCCACCGCCATTGACTCTGGTTATTACCTTGTCGCCGGGCCCGTCAATTGTTCGGGTTTCGCGGCTTTGACCCTGAGTTTCCAAAGATGGCTCAATTCGGACTATCCTCCTTACGTTTACCAGACCATTGAGTTCTCGACTAATGCGACCGACTGGGTTGGTGTCTGGACAAATGGGGCGATGACGGATTCCGCGTGGACGCAGGTTTCGTATGCGCTTCCCAGCCTGGCCGACCATGCTTCGAGCCTTTATGTCCGTTGGGGGCACCGCGTTGGCAGCAGTGCAGCGTATGCGTATTCGGGGTGGAACATTGATGACATTGTCCTGCTTGGCACGGTGGCAGAGAGCCTCCAGATCCAGCCGTCCGATGGCCTCAGTTCGGCTGGGTACCAGGGCGGTCCATTTACGCCGACCAACAAAGTTTATAGTTTGCTGAATACAGCAGCGTCCAACGTGACGTGGAGCGTCACGTGCCCGCAGAACTGGGTCACGGCAACTCCCACGGGCGGGACGCTGGCATCGGGCGCAACAACGAACGTGTCGGTTCTGGTCAATTCGACTGCTTCGAGCCTCGCCAATGGCGACTACACCGCCGTGGTCACCTTTAGTAATCAGGTCAGCGGCGTCTCCCAAACCCGGGCGGTGACACTTTCCGTGGCCACACCACCGTTGCCCCCGAGTCAGCCCTTTGGCCCGCTGCCGGAAAATGGAGCTTCGGTCGTGCACATGGACACAGATCTTTCCTGGAACAACGCCTCGCTTCAGAACTCAACAAGCCTTCCCGCCCAAGCCAATCCGGCCCAGCTCAAATCGATTTCGGGCGGCGGACCCATGCTGGTCGTGCAAACCAGCGGCTCCATCAGCGGGTCCATCCGCGCCATTCTCGACAGCCTTGGCCAGCCGTATGATTTCGTCCAGACCACCGACTTTTCCACCCTGAGCCTTTCCAGTTACGCGACAGTGATTATCGGAATGGAGGGCGGGGAAATTTCCTATGGCGGGATGAGCTCGCTGGGGACCGCGGTCCGGGCCGGCGCCAAACTGATTTTGTTCGGGGGATCCTCCTGCCAAACATTTGCGTCGGGCTTGAACAACTTCTTTATTTCCGACTACACAAACAACATCTATTGGTCGACCGTTTCAGGTCAACCGAATCTCTCCGTCACAAATCTCAGCCACCCCCTGGCCGCCGGGTTGCCATCAACATATAGTTTCGTCGACAGCGCGGCTTCCTGCTACATGGCCCGGATCACGGATCCTTCGGTGACGATCGTGGCGCGCAACGGAGACGGGTATCCCTGTTTGTGCACAAAGACGCTGGGGGCCGGGTCCATGATTTATTTCATTAATGCGCCGACCGATACGTTTTGGAGCGATCCTTCCGACTTTAATGTGTTGCGGACGGTGCTTCTGAACGCCCTGGCGTTCAACGGATTGGCTGCCAATTACAATGTTTATTTCGGCACGAACCCCGCGGCGTTGCCGCAAATCGCCTCCAATCTGACGGACACCGTCTGCCACCCGGGCATGCTCGCTTTCAACACCACCTACTATTGGCAGGTGATCGCTTCGAACGTCTCGGGAATCGCGACCGGAGCTGTGTGGAGCTTTACCACGGCCCTGGACGAGCTCCAGTGCAGCAGCCCGACGTATTCCGTGCTGGAGAATGGCGGGTTTGCCTCGATCATGGTGACGCGCCTGAACACGGCGTCGACTGTTTCGGTCAACTTCGCAGCCACCAACGGCGTGGCAACACCGTATGTCGATTACGCGCCCACCAATGGCACACTTGTGTTTGGACCGGGTGTGGCCGCGCAAACATTCCTGGTGCCGATTCTGGACGATTCGGTGGTCGAACCGAGTGAGAGCGTGCAATTAACACTCAGTGCGCCATCGCCAAACGTGTACCTGGGAACGAATGCATCGGCTTTGCTGACGATCCTGGACGACGACGGAACCATTGTGTTTCTCCCATACAATCTTTACGACGGGACGAGCTACTTATGGGATGTGCAGCAAAACGGGTCGATCGGGAACGGATCCATTGACGCTTACGACGGCGGTCTTGTGATGCAGGGTTTTCCTTACCTGACCACTGCGTTGCTCTCAGGCCAGGAACTAACGCTGGGGCCGACCAACATGGCCGGAGTTGAATATACCCGCCGCATCTACGCCCCGATGGATGCCGGGTATGCCCGTTACATGGAAATCGTGCACAATGTGGGCGCAGGGACAGTCACCGTTCCCGTCACCATTTATTCCGACCTGGGCTCCGATTCAAGCACCGTGCTGGTCGGCACCTCCAGCGGCGACACGATTTTTGGGACCAATGATAACTGGATTGTCACTGATGATACCGACGCCACGGGCGATCCGACGCTATTGCATGTCATCGGCAACGACTACGGCCTCGTGCGGCCCTCCTCGACGATGTATACCGTTGGCAGCCTCCAGTATACGTGGCAGCTCACACTGGCGCCGGGCGAAACCAGGATCGTGATGCATTTCGCGTCTCAAAACTTCAATCAGGCGGCTGCGCTTGCCAAGGGACCGGTGCTGGCTGACCTGGGGCTGAATGCGCTGTCGGGAATTTCCGACGCCGACCGGATGCGGATTGTTAACTTCGGGTATCCAGATCCCCTGCGGATTATGCCCATGGACGATCTCAGCTCGACCGGTTATGTGGGTGGGCCTTTCGTGCCGTCCGGCAAAACCTACAATCTGCTGAACCTTGGCAGCTCCAACCTGGCGTGGAGTGCCACATCCACGCAAAGCTGGGTCATGTTGAGCGGCGATGCCGGAACTCTTCTGTCGGGCGCCGATACGAACATCACGGTGTCCTTCAGCGCGGCCGCCGCGAGTTTGCCGGCCGGGACGTACAGCGCCACGGTTGTTTTCAGCAATGTGTTGAGCGGGTTCGCCCAAGTCCGCAATCTCACCCTCCAGGTCGCAGCCCTGCCCGGTGAAATAGAGGTGTACGATTCCATACCGCCCGCGAACGACACAAACATGCCCTTCGGCCAAATCATTGTCGGGCTCTCGCGCACGGAACAACTCATCGTCTCGAACTCTGACCCAGTGCATCCGCTTGTGATCAACAATATCTCGATGGGAAAATACGAGGAAAACTTCGACGACGGCCTGGCGCAGGACTGGCATGCCGACATCGATGCGCACTGGTCGGTGATTGCCGGAACGTATCGCGCGTATGACCCGGTCCCGGGCTATTCGGAGAGCATGGTGGCAACGTACGCTGGAAAGGAATTTGGGAATTTTTCTTACGAGATTTCGATGCGTTGCGACGAGTCCACCGGCTCGCCCCACTATATGCTGTTTCGCGCCAGCCCCGATTTTGAAACCTATCCAGTTTCGACAGGCTCGGCGTATGGCTTTGGGGTCACCACCGGATCTTTCTACATTTTCAAACAGGTCAACGGAGTTCTAACCACTCTCGTTAGCTGGACTTCCTCCAGTTACATCAATCCCACAACGACGTGGAACGTGCTTAAGATCGTTGCAATTGGAAGCAATCTGCAGTTCTTCATCAACGGCCATTTGGTGCAAACCTTGACCGACACCAGTCTTGTCAGCGGCAGAATCGGGCTGCTGGGTTACACGGGCAGTTCTAGTGTGACCCACCAGTACTTTGATAATATCACCGCAGGAGATCCCGAGACGGTTGCTCTGGGCATCACCCCGGAGCAGGCCTGGTATAATGCGCATCCCTGCGCGGTCGAGGCCGGTCCCGAAGCTCCGCCCAAGGACTGGCATCCGCAGGCATACGCCGGCCCCGAGACGATCGGGGCGGACCCCAACAATACCCTGGGAGCGGTTTCAGCCGGGGGCTTCACCGTGACCAACCTGCCGGCTTTTCCATACACTCTAAGCCCGGGGGCAAGCATCGCGGTGACTGTGATCTATCAGCCGCAGGAACTGGTCTCAAACAACGCGACCATCGCAATTAAAAGCAACGATGCCGATGAGCCGGTGGTGACCGTCGGTTTGTCCGGCCAGGGCATCGCGGATTACATGGTCGTGACGCCCGGGGCGGAATTCGATTCGAGCGGTCATCCCGGCGGGCCGTTTGTTCCGGCGAACGCCGTTTACCAGGTCACCAACCTGGGTCCCGTCCCGATCCAATGGACCGGGTTTCACGCCCAGAACTGGCTGTCAATTGCCCCTGCGGGCGGCACATTGAATCCGGGCGCCAGCACCAACGTGACGGTCGCTTTTACGGTGAATGCGGCAAGTTTGCCCCAGGGTGTGCACACCGACACGATCGTCTTCAGCAACACCGTGAGCGGGATGACGGCAAACAGGAGCGTCAGTCTATCGGTTTTCACCAGCGCCGAAATCTGGGTTGATCCCCTTTCGATGTCGGTCACCAACGCAGTAAATGGTTCGACCTTGCGCACATTAACGATTGGCAACAGCGGAGACGCGCCGCTGCAATTCACGGTCCGATCCCGGCAGACCAGTTACACGCCTGCCGCGCCCTCCGGCGTCGTCGAGACGCGGGCGCAGGATAATCATATGGTGTTGGAGTATGATTTTGAGAAGCCGACGATTGGAAGTCGGGGAGCGTACGACTCGATTATCAGCAGCTCGGGACAGCAGGAGCATCGCCAGACCGGGGCGCCGGTGGTGCCGGTTCGGCCCGCGACGATCGTGATTCCCTATGGGAAAGCGATCAGCGCGATTCGCGTGACGCCATTGCGGGAGCGCAAGCTGGAAGGCAGCTACCGGTTGCCGCCGGCTCAACCTCCGTTTCCGTTGAGCCATCCCGAGATGGCCCGCGCCGTTCCGCCGGATGCCGCCATTTATGGAAAAGCCGGCTCCTGGCCGGGGAAAACCCACGAACAATTCGATGTGCAATCCAAACGCGGCTACCAGTTGCTGCACCTCAAGCTCTTTCCAGTTCAGTACACGCCGCTCTCCGGTGAAATCCAGTACGCGGAGCGCATGCGAGTCGAGATCGATTTGATCGACGCGGCCGCGCCGGGCAAGTTGCGTCCGTCGGACCGGACCGAGCAGTGGATCGCCCGACGCGTGGACAATCCTCAATCGCTGGCGCAATATCCAGCCTCCAGCCAGTCCGTTCACCCCTTAGGCGCGCCGGGCACATTGCCCGCCGGGGGGCCCTACGATTACGTGATTATCACCACGCCTGCACTGGCTGCGGCTCCGGGGCCGTGGAATTTCCAGGCGATCCGGGATGCGCGCACCGCGCAAGGATTGAAGGCGACGATCGTGACCACCGACTGGATTTACGCCAATTACAGCGGCACGCGTCCGAGCGGCGGGAGCGACAACCAGACCCAAATCCGCAATTTCTTAATCGACGCCTACCAGACCTGGGGGACGCATTACGCACTGCTGGGAGGCAACGCGAGCCTCATCCCGCCGCGGTTGTTCTGGGTGGATTCACATTCGGGCGAAATCGATCAGATGCCGGTGGACATGTATTACGGTTGTGTGGAACCGGCGGCCTGCACATTCGATGGAGATGCGGACGGAGTCTATGGCGAGCCCACCGACGGGGTGGGAGGTGGGGATGTGGATCTGGAAGCGGAGATCTATATTGGCCGCGCCACGGTAGTCAATGCAAGCGACCTGGCCAACTTCGTTCACAAAGTGGTGACTTACGACCAAACGACGTCGGCATATCTGCCAAGAATCACGATGGTGGGCGAGTATCTGGGCTTTGGCGGCATCTCTGATTATGCGGCAGGAAGCATGGAACAGATTCGGCTCGGCGGGACCTACGATGGATATTTCACGTATGGTTTTGAGAACCATCCGCAGGTTGATTTTTGCGACTTCAACACGGCCACGAACCTGTATGACACAGAGACCTACACCTGGAGCCCTTCGGATCTGATTGCGTTGATGAACAAGGGCACGCATGTGTTCAATCATCTTGGCCATGCCAACGCGACGTATGTTATGAAGCTGAGCACCTCGGACCTGTCGTCGTTGACCAATTCGGACGCGTTCTTCATTTATTCGCAGGGTTGTGAGCCGGGTTGGTTTGATGCTCCGAACTGCTTTGCCGAGCTAGTGACCCGGATGACCAATGGAGCGTTCGGGGCGGTGATGAACGCGCGGTTCGGCTGGGGATCGAGCGACAGCACCGACGGCCCTTCGCAACGCTTTGGACGGCAGTACTGGGACGCCGTGCTGGGCGAAGATATGCTCGAACTGGGCAGGGCGAACCAGGACAGCAAGGAAGACAATCTCTGGGACATCAATGGCTCGTGCATCCGCTGGTGTTATTACGAATTAAACCTGTTTGGAGATCCGGCCCAGCAATTCCGTTTCCGCGAGTCGGTTTCCTGGATCGACACGGTTCCGATAACCGGGACTGTGCCGCCCGGCGGCTCTACGAATATCCAGGTGGAATTTCTGGGCACCGGCTTGTCTCCCGGGCTTTACTCGGCGGATGTGATGGTAGAATCCAACGACAAGGACACACCCACGACAAACGTGCCATGTCTGATGTTGCTGTCGCCGGATGATTTGTCGATTGGGCCGGCGTCCGACTTCTCGTCGACAGGGCCGCACGGCGGCCCCTTTGTTCCCGAAAGCAAATCGTACACGCTCACCAACACCGGCGCCTCCAGCCTCACCTGGCAGGCGGGTTTGGCGCAGTCCTGGGTCACCTGTTCGCCTTCGGGCGGGACGCTTCAACCGGGCGCCGCCGTGAGTGTGCTGTTGCAGATCAACAGCAATGCCCTGAGTTTCGCCAGCGGCAATTATGCAGCCCTCGCGACGTTCACCAACATGACCAGCGGCGGCACTTTCTTCCGCCAGGTCCTGCTCTGCGTCATTCCTAACACGGTTCGCTTCGGAGCCCCATCCTTCAGCGTGTCCGAATCGGCTGCCCAGATCCAGATCCCTGCCGTCCGCGAAGGCAGCACGACCGGCACCGTCACGGTCGATTATTATACCGTCCCGGGCACCGCCCTCGACGGCGCCGATTACATGGCCACCAATGGCACGCTGGTGTTTGCCGATGGCGTGACCAACGCCAGCCTGTACGTGCACATCATCAACGATACCCAAAGTGAAGCGCCGGAGACATTCAGTGTTGTCATGACCAATCCCGCGGCCGGAATCCTCCTGACCAATCCGTCGAATACGACCGTGACGATCATCGACGATGACGCGGTGCGGATCAGCATGTTCTACGATCCGCTATATGTGGACACGAGCTCCTCCATCGCTGGGGAAGCGACCAATGTGATGGCCGCCCTGCTCGCCAAGGGTTGTCAGATCCAGACCTTCGTCGGCATCTCAGCCGCCTCTTTCTCGAACGCCCTTGCGACAGCGCAAATCCTCTACATTCCCGAACTGGAAGTCGGCAGCCCCGGCCCGTTGCTTTCACCGGAGGCCAAATCGTGCATCAGCAACTTTGTGTCGAACGGCGGTGGACTGATCATTAATGGCACCTCTGCAAACAACGACGAGGTGTTCGTCAACAACGTGTTTGGATACAACCTGCCTGCGGGCGGCTACGGCGGAACTATCATGA
>DASRKU010000125.1:0-11409 GCA_035648815.1 Verrucomicrobiia bacterium
CATCGCGCGCTATTGAAAAATTACCACCAATGAAAAAGCAAGTTGCTCACTCTGAGTTCATGTCGCGATTGCTCTACCAAATTCACGACGATGAACCGTATTGGGTCATGGGGACGCCCGCGACACCGGAGATTGTCGCGCAAATGGTCTAACAAATCGCATGCAAAACCTGGATATCGCCCGGTCGGCCGTCTTGCGCGATGATCAATTTAACGCGACGCGTTTATGATGGAGTCTCCTGACGTCGACTGCTACCCGTGGAGGGGAGGGCTAAATGACAATCCCGTCCAGCGCCATAGCCGGGGATTTCAGATGCTTGGGTTGAAGGGGCAGCTCGAGGATGAACGCGGCTCCTTTTCCGAGCCCTTCGCTCTGCGCAGTTAACATTCCGCCCATTTCTTTTGCGGCCAACGCAGAGCTGTGCAGGCCGAATCCGTGGCCGTTCTTCCGCGTCGTGAACCCGTGGGAAAAAATCCGCGTCAAATTTTCTTCCGTAATCCCGATGCCATTATCCCGGATTTCCACGGCCACCGCAGCCTCACCCCGGCGTTTGATGCGGACGTTTACAATCTTGTCGTCGCGGCCGTTTTCGTCGCAGGCGTACTTGGCGTTCGCAAAGACGTTGATGAGGATTTGGAGGACTTTGTGGCGGTCCACGATGAGCGTGGGTGTCGGTTCATATTCGCGGAGGACTTTCACGGAGTGGCGCAGGTAAGCGCCCGAGTGCATTTTCAGGGCCCCTTCGACCAGTTCGGAGATTTCCACCTTTTCTTCGGTGCCGGAGACCTTGGCGTAGTTCTGTTGCATCGCCACGATCTCTTTGATGTGCTCGACGTTGTGTGACAATCCGTTCAGCTCGGCGAGCATGTCGTTTTGTTCGGTCCTCAAGTGTTGGGCCAGCTCATGAAGGTAATCCGGCAGACGGCTGCCTTTTTCGTCGGTCGTGATAAACCGGGCGAGATCGTGCCCGTTGTCGCGGATCAACTGGACCGCCTTCAACAGGTTCGACAGGCGCATTTTCTGCAATCGTTCGGAGAGCAGGGTGGTGGAGACGTTCACGCTGTTGAGCACGTTGCCGACGTTGTGCAAGACGCTGGAGGCCACCTCGGCCTGGCCCGCCAGGCGCGAAGCATCCACAAGCTGGCGGTGAATGCGGTCGACCTCGGATTCGACGCGTTTGCGTTCTTCAATCTCTGTCTTTAAGGACGTGTTGCTCGCGGCCAGTTCGGCGGTGCGTTCCTTGACCTTTTTTTCGAGCAGATCGTGGGCTTGCTGGAGCTTTTTCTGTTTACGGCGCAGCCGGCCCATTCTCCAGCCATAAATGCCGGCCAGCAGGAGGACCACCGCAAACACGATCAGCGCGATGAACCAGCCGTTTTCATAAAAGTGTGGCAGTAACACGACCGAAAAGCTCGCCCCCGTCGATCCCCACACTCCGTCCGCATTGCACGCCTGGACGTGAAACGTGTAATTGCCGGGTTTTAAGTTGGTATAAAAGGCCGAGTGGCGGGTGCCGGCCTTTACCCAATCCTTTTCGTACCCGTCGAGCTTGTACCGGTATTCGATCTTTTGCGGAGCGATGTAGCTCAACCCGGCGTAATGAAATTCAAGTTCCCCTTTTCCCGGCCGGATCGTGACATTGGTGGTGTGCTCCAGCTCCCGTCCGTTTGCCTGAACGGTGTGGATGTACACCGGTGGAGGCACAGGATTTCTAGTGATATTGGTCGGATCCATCATGGCGACTCCCTGCGCGGTCGGGAACCAGATGCGCCCGTCCCGGGTCTTGCAGCCCGAGGGATCCTGCTGGTTTCTCTCGAAACTCTTCACCGCGTCCATGCCGTCATACCCATCGCAATCCACCCGGGTCGTTTTTCCATCGGCAAAGTCATTCAGACTGTTCAGGCTCACGCGATAAAAGCCGCGGCCCGAGGCCACCCAAAGCGACCCATGATCATCCGGAACAATGCTGTAGATGATGTTGTCAAAGAGGCCATTGTCCCTGTTGATATTTCGAACGCGGCCGTTCTTGATGCGGGCGATGCCTGTTTCAAGACCCGCCCAGATCACGCCGTCGCGATCTTCGCAAATGGAAATGGCCTTAGAGTCGGCCAGGCCTTCCTGCTTTGTCCATTCTGTGTAAGCGCCATCCTTCACCCGGAAAATCCCGTCGCTGCTCGCGATCCAGATGCCACCATCCCGATCGGTGATCATGTTGAAGACCCATGAGGCCTGCGGTTTCTGATCGTTGTTGAACGCGTACGGCACGAAGGAATTGGTGCTGGCCCGGTACAGCTCTCCTCCCACGGCAATCACCACGCCGTGAGCATCCTCCGCAATGGCCGATGGCCAGGTCTGGTTGGGATAGGTGGCCACCAGCTTGCCTTGCGAAAAGACTTCCACATTCATCGAGCCGTCGGTCAGGTAAACGTCTCCATTTTTGGCTTCGAAGACCTGCTTGACGTACATGTTCTTCGAATCGTTGTTGAGGTTCATTCGAACCGGATTCATCGGCGAAGAGATCGGATCCAGCCACGTCGCTCCCGCCGTCGTCGCAACCCACAAGCCGCCCTGATGGGAGGGCGATACCGAGATGTTCACGTCCGCCGTGAGCCCTTCGGTTTTTCCAAACGTGGGTATTTTGACGTCGCTGAACTGGCTCAAGCCATTCCGGGTGCCGACCCAGATGCTGCCTTCCTGGTCTTCTGAGATCGTCAGGACGAAATCGTCGGCCAGCCCGTCTGCCTGGCGGAACATGACGGGGTGATCCTGGACGTATCGAGCGATGCCGCCGCCACTGGTCCCGGCCCAGACCATGCCATGGCTGTCGACGTGCAGGGCCCGGGTTTCATACCAGGGCCAGGGGAGCTGTTTTTTCTGAAAATTGGAATCGTAACAAAGCGCTCCGAGTTCGGTGCCGACCCAGAGGTTGCCCGAGCCGTCCTCCGCCAGCGCGCGAATGATCCGTTCGTCCAGCGCATCATCCTGGACTTTGTTGAGGGTTCCCTTCTGCCAGTAGTACAGGCCGCGTCTGGTTGTTCCCAGCCAGATCCGGCCGCGCGAGCCTTCGCATATCGAGGTCACGTCACAAGTGCCCAGCGAGGGAAGAATTTCATAGGTATTTTGCGGACTCAACATGCCCGACTCGGTCTCGGCCGCCACCCAAATCGTGCCGTTTGAGGCTTCGAGAACCGCGTGCACATTCTGGCTTACCCCGCCGCCTTCCTCTTTGCCCCTGGATTGCACTTGCCTGCCGTCGCAGAATCCAAACGCGCCGCGTTCTAGTCCAAACCACAGCCCTCCATTTGGGGAACTGAAGAGTGTTGTGACGATGCTGCTCCGCAACTCCGGTTGATGTCCGACGTCGAGTTGCTTGAACTCGCTCCCGTCAAACCGAACCATGCCCACCGGCGTGCCCAGCCATAAATAGCCATCCTTGGTTTGCGCGATAGCATTGACTCCGTTTGCCGGAAGTCCGTTTTGACGGTGCCAGCTCTGGCAATTGTATTGGAAAATGCTGCGGGTGGGATCCAGGGCTAGAGCCTGAGATGTGATGAGAAGAGCAATCAGCAACAGACCGTTTCGGAACGGAAAGCATAGCAATCGACGCCACATAAACGTGCTCTTAAAAGACATTGCTGCGTAAAGGGTTATCGGCGCTTCGCGCCCCGGCTTGAGCCCCGAACTTATCAACCAAAGGCGCACTCGGAGGCCACAGCGAGCACGGAAAGTGCCACTGGGAGAAGCAACTCCTTCAGAATCTTCCAGAAGACCAATCGCAGCAACAAATTGGAAGCTTTGAAGGATAAGACGAAAGTTTTGTCCGCCCGGAGCTGCGCCTCCGGGCCCACGCTGGTTTATCCTGGGACAGAAATGTCCCCGGCCTGACCCGCCGAAGTTCCAGGAATTTCCGCACCTGATTCGTCGCTTGGACGAATCGGCAATTCCAGGATGAAGGTGGCGCCTTTGCCGATGCCTTCGCTTTGAACCTGCAAGGAGCCTCCCATCTCGTTTGCAGCAAGGGCCGCGCTGTGCAGTCCGAATCCATGCCCATTTTTACGCGTGGTAAAGCCATGCGAGAAAATCCGCGTCAGGTTCTCCGGCGCGATTCCAATGCCGTTGTCGCTCACCGAAATTCGGACCCGGTCCGGATCCTGGCGCTGCAGTGTTACCTCGACATGTTTGTCGGGTCGGTCCTGGCAGGCGTACTTGGCGTTGTGGAGAATGTTGATAAGGATTTGCAGGACCTTGTGCCGGTCCACAACAATGGGGGGCATGGGATCGAAATGCCGGGTGACGTGGACCGAATGGCGCGCATAAGCCGTGGCGTGCATTTTGAGAGCGCTTTCCACGAGATCGGCGGCGGGCACGCTTTCCAGGATGCCGGACATTTTGGCATAGCTCTGCTGCATGGCGACGATTTCTTTGATATGCTCGACGTTGGTCGCCAATTCCTTCAGTTCCTGGACCAGCTCATCCTGCTCCTGCCCGAGGTGCTGCGCCAGTTTTTGGAGATAGTCCGGCAGTTTGCGTCCTCTCTCGTCGGTCGTGAGGAAATTCGGCAGGTCATGTCCATGGTCCTGGAGGAGTTGAGCGGCCCGGGCCAGGTTGGAGACCTGGAGCTGGCGCAGCCTGTCGGAGAGGACGCTGGTGGAGACGTTGACGCTATTGAGGACGTTGCCGACGTTGTGGAGGACGTTTGAGGCGACTTCGGCTTGTCCGGCCTGGCGCGAGGCGTCGATCAATTGGCGGTGGACGCGTTCGACCTCGATCTGCATGCGTTTGCGTTCCTCGATTTCCTTTTCGAGCGCGGTTTTTCGGTTTTCGAGTTCTTGCTGAGTTTTGACGCGTTCCTGGACTTCGCTGACCAGAGAAGCGGTGCGTTCGGCGACTTTTGCCTCCAGCAAGTCCCGGGCTTGTTGCAGGGAGATTTGTTTGAGGCGGAGGTGCCTGACCCTCCAGCGGTAGATCATGATCAACACCGAGGCGAAGGAACCTCCGCACAATGCATAAAACCAGAGTGTTTGATAAAAGTGTGGAAGCAGTTTGATGGGAAATGACGCGCCGGTGGTGTTCCAGACGGCGTCTTCGTTGCAGGCTTCGACATAGAACCGGTAGTTGCCCGGTTTCAAGTTCGTGTAAAACGCCGCCCGCCGCCCGCCCGCATCCACCCATTCCTTGTCGTATCCCTCCAGCTTGTAGCGATAGCGGATTTTCAGCGGGGCAATGTAACTCAAGCCGACGTAAGTGAATTGAAGGTTGCCATCGCCCGGGCGCATCACGGCCTGGTCGGAGCCCTTGAGTTCATGGCCATTGGCGATGACCTGTTGGATGAACACTTTCGGAGGCACCGGGTTCGCATTCAGGTTGGTTGGGTCGATCATGGCGACGCCCTGGGCCGTCGGGAACCAGATCCGCCCGTCCGCAGTTTTGCAGCCTGAGGGCTGCTGCTGGAATTTTTCAGAGCTCTTGATCGCGTCGAGCCCGTCATACCCTTCACAACGCACATGCCGGACTTTGCCGTCGGCAAAATCGTTTAATTCGCTTCGACTCACCGAGAAAAATCCGCGGCTTGAATCCACCCACAACAACCCGTGGTCGTCGGGCACGATTGCATTGACGATGTTGTCAAAAAGGCCGTCCTGCTGGGTGATGACCCGCACCTTGCCGTTCTTGATCCGGGCAATTCCGGTTTCCAGCCCGGCCCAAATCACACCGTCCTTGTCCTCGCAAACCCACAGGCATTTGGACTCCGGCAATTCTTTTCCGCGCTGCCACAGTTTGTAGGATCCATCCCTGATCTGGCAGAGGCCCCCGTGCGCCGCAACCCAGATGGATCCGTCCCGGGCGCTTGTCATCCAGAAAATCCAGCGCAGCGGCGGCTTTTGGCCGTCCGCAAACTCGTACGGCTTGAGGTAGTTTGTTCCAACACGGTACAACTCACGCGCCAGCGCCACCACCACGCCGTGAGCATCCTCCGCCATGGCTGTCGGCCATACCTTGTTCGCGTATCTCGCCACCACGCGCTCGCCCGAAAATATCTCAATATCCTTGAGCCCGTTGATCAGGTACAGATCCCGGTTGGTCGCCTCCAAAATTTGTTTGATGTAAAGATCCTTAAGCCCGACGTTCGTGGAATAGGTTTTGGCTTCCCCATTGTAAAAGGTGAATCCTTTGTCTGTCGCAATCCAGAAGCCGCCCTTTCGCGACTCGAAAACACCGACGTTGATATCCGCGGTCAACCCCTCCGCCTTGCCCAGAGTCGGAATTTTCACGTCGCTCAACTGGCTCAATCCATTTCGGGTGCCAATCCACAGGCTGCCTTCCGTGTCCTGCTCGAGGGCGATGATATAATCGTCGGCCAGCCCATCGGTCTTTTGTAATTGCGATGTGGTCCCATTCAGGTGCCGCACAAGTCCTCCGCCGCTGGTGCCGGCCCAAACGGCCCCCTCGCGGTCAACCAGCAGCGCGCGCGTCTCCCACCATGGAAACGGAAGCGGCTGCCGTTTGAAATCCGGCCCGTAACACAGCAAACCCAGTTGTGTTCCAATCCAGATTTGCCCCAGCTTGTCCTCGACCAGGCAATGAATCGTCAATCCATCCAGGGCGGGATCACCAAAGCGGGTGATTTTCCCGTCGGCGTAATAGAACAAACCCTGTTGAGCGGTCCCCATCCACACGCGGCCTTTGGAGTCTTCATACACGCAAGTGACATCATATCGTTCGTCGGCAAGGCCTGTCGTGGTCAGCAGTTCCTGGAAGGTCTTGCTCTTCAGCGTCAGTTTGCCTCCCAGCCGCTCCGCTCCAATCCATAAATCTCCCTGCCTGGTTTCAAACAGCGATTGCACGAACAAACCTTTTCCCCCCCATTCGTCCCTGCCGAGAAGGGATATATTTCTGCCATCGCAAAACCCAAAGCCGCCGCGTTCCAATCCAAACCACAAACCTCCCCCACGCGACCTGGAAATGCTCGTCACGATCGTGCTCCGCACCCCGGCAAGGTGAGAAAAATCAAAGAGTTTGTATTCGGTTCCGTCGAAACGCACCAGCCCCCGGGGTGTCCCGAGCCAGAGATAACCATCCTCGGTTTGTGTGATTCCAAGAACACTGTTGGCCGGAAGCCCATTCTGGCGGGCCCAGGACCGGCAGTTGTACTGATGGACGCTCTTCGTCGAATTCAGGGCGGCAACCGGCCAGGCGCTCAGCAGGATCATCAGAACCGAACTCCACACAACCCGGGTCCGATGGGAGTTAATCATGTATTTGGATCTGTTCAAGGGATCACCCCGTCTGTGTTCGCCGGATTCATGGGAAGCTCGAGGGCAAAAGTCGCGCCCGTCCCCAATCCATCGCTGTGGACGCTGAGGGTCCCGCCCATTTCCTGGGCGGCAAGCGCCGCGCTGTGCAGTCCGAATCCATGCCCGTTTTTGCGCGTGGTAAACCCATGCGAAAAAATCCGCGTCAGGTTCTCCGCCGCGATCCCGACCCCGTTGTCCGTGATCGTGATCAGGACCCGGTCCGGATCCCGTCGCTGGAGTTTGACCCGGACCCGTTTATCGGCCCGGCCCGCCTCCTGGCAGGCGTATTTGGCGTTGTGCAGAATATTAATCAGAATCTGGAGAACTTTGTGGCGGTCCGCGACGATGGGGGGCAGCGGATCGAATTGTCGCTCGACCTGGATCGAGTGCCGCATATAAGCCGCGGCGTGCATTTTGAGGGCGCTCTCGATCAGATCGTCGGCCGGCACTTTTTCCAGGATTCCGGAGACCCTGGCGTAATTTTGCTGCATGGCGACAATTTCTTTGATGTGTTCGACGTTTTCAGCCAGTTCCTTCAATTCGAGAACGAGCTCTTCCTGCTCCTTGCCCAAATGCCGCGCCAATTGGTTCAGGTATTGGGGAAGTTTGCGCCCCTTCTGGTCCGTCGTGAGAAATTGAGCCAGGTCATGATGATGTTCCTGCAGGATGTGGGCGGCGCGGGCCACGTTGGAGATTTGGAGACGGCGCAGCCGGTCCGACAGAAGCGTGGTGGAGACATTGACGCTATTGAGAACGTTGCCGACGTTGTGGAGGACATTGGAGGCGACTTCGGCCTGCCCGGCGTGGCGCGAGGCATCGATTAATTGCCGGTGGACCCGTTCCACTTCGATCTCCATGCGCTTGCGTTCTTCAATTTCCTTTTCGAGTTTTGATTTTTGGCCCTCGACTTGGTTTTGGGCGTTTTTGCGATGGTGGATTTCGCCTTTGAGCTGGGCATTGGCTGTGGCCAGTTCGGCGGTTCTTTCCTTGACCTTCGCATCCAGGTAATCCCGGGTTTCCTGCAGCGCCTTCTCCCGGCGTTTCAGGTGGCGGATTCTCCAGGCGTAACCCGCTGCAATAAGGCCCAGCGCCGCCGCGGCAGAAACAAAATAGAACCAGACGGCCTGGTAAAATTGGGGCAGGAGGCGGAAGTCCAGAAATTCCCCGGTCGTATTCCAGATGCCATCCGCATTGGCGGCGATGACGTGGAACCGGTACGAGCCCGGTTTGAGGTTCGTGTAAATCGCGAGCCGGCGCTCTCCCGCTTCGGTCCAGGCCGTGTCCCTGCCTTCCAGGCGGTATCGAAATTGAATTTTTTGCGGTGCCCGGTAGCTCAAGGCCGTGTAGTGGATTTCCAGATCACCCGCGCCGGGCTTGGCGACGATTGAAACTGCGCGATTTTTTTCCTTTCCATTGATGCGCACCTTGTCGACGTAAACTGCCGGGGGCACCGGGTCGATGGTGATATGTCCGGGGTCAATGACGGCGAGGCCCTGCGCGGTGGGAAACCAGATTCGCCCATCGGAGGTTTTGCAGCCCGAGAGCTCCTGCTGGTTGCGCTCGAAACTTTTGACAGCCTCCAGGCTGTTGTAAGCGACGCAAGCCACATGGCTGGCTTTGCCATCGGCAACGTCGTTCAGGCTTCGCCGGCTGACCCGGAAAAACCCGCGGCCTGAATAGCCCCACAAGGAACCCGTGTCGTCGCACACCAGCGAATAAATAAGATTGTCCAGCAAACCGTGTTTCTGAGAGATGACGCGGACCTGGCCGTTCTTGATGCGGGCAATGCCCGTTTCCAGGCCGGCCCACATCACACCATCATCATCTTCGCACAGGCAATTGGCCTTGCAGTTTCCCAAAGGATCAGGCCCTGTCAAAACTTCCACGGCGCCATCCTTCACCCGGCAAATGCCTTCGGCACTGGCAGTCCAAAGCGAACCATCGCGGCCGGTGGCGAGGTTGAACATCCAGCATTTTGTCGGAACCTGCTTGCCGGAAAATTTGCAGGGCTCAAAATAGTTGGTGCCGACCCGATACAGCTCACCTCCCACCGAAACGATAACCCCGCGATCATCCTCGGTCAGCGCCGTTGGCCAGGTCTTGTTGGGATACCGGGCCACCACCTTCGAGCCCGAGAGCACCTCCACTTCCATTGAGCCGTTGATGAGATAGACATCTCCGTCCCTTGCCTCATGAACTCTCTTCACCCAGGAATTCCCAAGCCCCGCCTCCATTCCATAGGTCTGCGCGTTGCCATCGGCGTACCGGGTGATGCCCTGGCTCGTTGCCATCCACAGGCCTCCTTTGCGCGAAGGGAAGACGGACAGAATCACGTCGGCCGTCAGCCCCTCGGTTTTGCCCAGGGTCGGGATCTTCACGTCGCTGAGCTGGCTTAAGCCGTTGCGGGTGCCGATCCACATGCTCCCTTCGCGATCCTGCGCCAGGGCTGTCACAAAGTCATCCGGCAACCCATTTGCCTTCCCAAAACTCACGCCGGCGCCCGTCCCGCCGGTGAAGCGCACGACGCCGTTCCCACTGGTGCCCGCCCACACGGTTCCTTCCCGGTCCACCGCCAGCGCGCGGGTCTCAAACCACGGAAATGGAGCCGCCACTCTCTGGAATTTGGCGTCGTAACACAGAAGCCCGCGATGAGTGCCGACCCAGAGTTGCCCGCGCCGATCCTCCACAACACTGTAAATCGTCAGCTCATCCAAAGCCGGATCCGGAAATTTCGTGAGCACGCCCTTCGACCACCAATACAGTCCCCGGCTGGTTGTTCCCAGCCAGACCCGGCCTTCCGAATCCTGGTAAACGCAACTGTTGTCGTAGAAATCCTTTCCTCCCGGACTGTTCAGAACTGGAACGTAATCCTTTCCTCCAGTCAACTTTCCGGTCAGGTTCTGCCCTGCCAGCCAGATATCGTGCTCCTGGGTTTCCAGGATGGCGTGGATGCTCAGGCCTTCTCCGCCCCACTCGGGTCTGCCGCGAAACCCAATGCGTTTGCCGTCACAGAAGGCAAAGGCGCCGCGATCCAACCCCAGCCACAATCCGCCCGATGCGGAGCTGCACAGTGAATTGATAATGGTGCTCCGCAGCCCGCCCATGTCGATCGATTTGAATTCCACGCCATCGAAGCGGACCAGGCCCATCGGAGTTCCAAGCCAGATGTATCCATCCCTCGTCTGGGTGATGGCGGAGACGCCGTTTGCGGGCAATCCGTTCTGGCGCGACCAGGAACGGCAGTTGTACTGGTACAGAGTCTTGGCCGGATCCAGGCCCAGGGCCCGCCAGGCCAGCAACAGGATCAGGACAGAACTCCACCGAACTGCGATTCGACGCCGGACATTTCTGTAAATCGACGCGTTCAAGGTTTAGATGTTCCCGAGGAGTCATCGGTTTAAAATCAGATTCGCTTAAGCTATTGGTACACAAAAAGCCGCCCCGGAAACCCGGGGCGGCTCTGAATCAGTCCAGCGGCGCGCTCTTGCGAGCGCAAAGGGAGTTACTTCTTCTTCGCCTTTGCGGCGGCTTCTTCTTCGATCGCCGCCTGTGCCGCAGCCAATCGCGCCACGGGCACGCGGAAGGGAGAACAACTCACATAGGTCAGGCCGAGCCGATGGCAGAATTTCACGGAATCGGGATCTCCGCCGTGTTCGCCGCAAATGCCCAGCTTGATGTCGGGCCGCGTGCTGCGGCCTTTGTCCACCGCAATTTGCATCAGTTGACCGACACCGGCCTGGTCGATGGAAGCGAAGGGGTTCTTCTTCACAATCTCCAGTTCGGTGTACGGCGGCAGGAATGATCCCGAATCATCCCGGCTCATTCCCAGGCAGGTTTGCGTCAGGTCGTTGGTTCCGAAGCTGAAGAATTGAGCTGTGCGCGCAATTTCGTCGGCCGTCAGAGCGCCGCGCGGCACTTCAATCATCGTGCCGACAAGATAGTTCAGTTTCACCTTCTTTTCGGCCATGACTTCCTTGGCCACGCGATGAACCACTTCGACCTGGAGGTCGAGTTCCTTCTTGAAGCCCACCAGCGGGATCATGACTTCGGGTTTGACTTTGATGCCGGCCTTATGCACTTCGGCGGCGGCTTCGAAAACGGCGCGGGATTGCAT
>DASRKU010000126.1:0-6957 GCA_035648815.1 Verrucomicrobiia bacterium
TCTTGTCCCAGTTCACAAAATTCCTTTCCGGCGGCTGGCGTTTCACGGTCTTTTTGCCATCGCGCGCGGCCTTTTCCGCCAGCTTGAGATTCTCAATGGCATGCTCCGGCGCCTGGGCCACCACCCATCCTTTGTTGTCAAATCCCTTCCGCCCTGCCCGTCCGCCGATCTGGTGAAAATCGCGCGCGGTGAGAATGCCGGTTTTCTGTCCGTCGTACTTGCATAAGCGGGCGAACAAAACCGTGCGGATGGGCACGTTGATGCCGACGCCGAGGGTGTCCGTGCCGCAGATCACCTTGAGCAAACCCTTCTGCGCGAGTTGTTCGACCAGCACGCGATACTTCGGCAACAACCCTGCATGATGCAACCCGATCCCGTGCCGCAGCCATTTCTTGATGTCCGGACCGTAAGGACTGGTGAACTTGATGCCGTCGAGCGTCCTGGATATCGCCGCCTTTTCATCGCGGGTGCAGACATTGATGCTCGTGAAATCCTGCGCGCTCTGCGCCGCCTCGAGTTGGGTGAATTGAACGACATACACGGGCGCCTTCCCGTCGGCGACGAGACTTTCGAGAGTCTTGGCCAGGGGCAATTCGGAATAGGCGTATTCCAAAGGCACGGGCCGGTCGGTGGAGGTCACTGCGACTGTGGGGCGGCCGGTGAGCCGGGTGATCGCTTCCTCGAAAAAAGTCGTGTCGCCAAGGGTGGCGGACATCAGAAGGAACCGTGCCTGCGGCAACGTCAACAGCGGCACCTGCCAGGCCACGCCCCGATCGCGGTCGGCATAGTAATGGAATTCGTCCATGACGATTTCCTGCACGTTGGCTGCCGCGCCTTCGCGCAAGGCGATGTTGGCGAGAATTTCCGCTGTGCAACACAGGATGGGCGCGTCGCGATTGACCGATGCGTCGCCGGTGCTGAGGCCGACGTTGTCGGGGCCGAACTCGCGGCAAAAGCCCATGAACTTTTCGTTCACCAGCGCCTTGATCGGGCACGTGTAAACGGCCCGTTTGCCTTTGGCGATGGCTTGAAGCAACAGCGCCGAGGCGACGAGCGATTTGCCCGAGCCGGTGGGCGTGTTCAGGATGACGTTCTTCTCCTCGAACAACTCCAGGATGGCTGATTCCTGCGCCGGGTAGAGCTGCAGTCCCCGGCTCTCCGCGAATTCGAGAAAACGACCCAACAACACGTCGTTGCTGATGTTCTCATCGTGCGGGATCAATTCGTACAGGGTCTTCGCCACAATCCACCAATACTACCGCTCACACCAGGGACTGAGAAGAAAAAGGAGGTTTATCCGCGAATTACGCGAATTTACGCGAAAAGCTGCAGAAGAAGTGGAACGGTACCTCTGGGGGCGGGGAAATCAGCGCCCCCTGTTCCGTCGCGCGGGATCGGGGCAACTCCCTCATTCCCCACCCCTCAACCAATTCGCGTCATTCGTGTAATTCGCGGATAAAAAAATTTCGTGTCCATTCGCGGAGAAGGCTACGATAAGGCTCAATGCCGGCCGAATTAACAGAAGCCCTGCTCCGCGACGCAGCGGGTTGGGATGTGATGAAGCACGCGCGCGCTTACCTGGAGCAGGGGTCCGTGCTGAGCTCCTACTGGGCGCCGCCGTTGCTGCGCGGGGTCGTGCAGGCGGGCGAAATCTCGTTCAGAGCCTCCATGGTCATCAAAGACGGCATCGACATTGAAAACCTGTGCACGTGCCGCGAGGCTCGGGAATGGGGAAAGATTTGCGCGCACGGCGTCGCTGTTGGGTTGCATTGGCTGAAATCAAAACAAACGGCAACGACTCCGATTTCAGCCGGAGCGCTGGGCAAGCCGGCGCCGAAGAAGCCGTCCGCCCTCGCGCGCGCTCCTGACGGCGAGCCCGCCGAATTGTTCCTCATCCTTCCGCCCAACTTCGACCAGGCCGCGGCGCGGGGCAAAATCATGCTCGTGCTGGAAGCCAAATGGGGCGGGGGCCGTTGTCCCCTGAACGCCTTGCCGCGCGGACGCGCTTTCGCGTTTTCCGCTCAGGACAGCGCCGTTCTGGATCGATTGGAATCTTTGGCCGGGGGCGAAACGCCGGCCGTTTTGCAATTGGAAACCAAAGATTTTGCCGCACTGCTGCCCGTGTTGGCTGGACATCCAAACATCACGCTCGGCAAAACAAACGAGGTTGTCGTTTCCAAAACCCCGCTCCCGTTTCCGATGCGCGCCACCTTGGAGCCCAACGGCGAAATCGTCCTGTCGCCCATAGGGCAACCCGCCACCATGACGATGATTGGCGATTGGGTTTGGCGAAACGCCCGCCTGCAGCCGCTTGGATTGCCGGCAGCGCTGCATGGCATTTTCGGCGGGCCGGTGCGAGTGTCGAGATTTCAGGTCCCGCAATTTCTCAGCCGGGATTGGCCGCAATTGCAGGGGGCCGGCGCGGTGGAAAGCAATTTCAGCCTTGAAGACTTCACCCTTCAACCGCAGGCGCCGCGCTTTCTTCTGGAACTCAGGGGCGGCCTGGCGCAACTGGGCGCGCTCCTCCAATGCGCCTATGGCGAGCGCCTCATGACGGTCGGAGTGACGAGCGCGGACGAAAGTGTATGGCTGCCGGATCCGGAAATGCCGACACGCTATTCCACGCGAGACACTGCCGCCGAACGCGCGGCGCTGGGGCGATTGCAGCGCAGCGGGTTCCTGGGGCCCGATGCGCAGGGCCGTCTGCAATTGCCTGGCCAAAACGCGGTGCTGAATTTCTTCGCCCGCGAATTTCCCCGGCTGCAGCGGGAGTGGACCGTCACTTTGGAGGAAGCATTGCAGCGCCGCACGTTGCCGAACATTGAGCGGATCCAACCCCAATTTCAAATCAACTCCTCGGGCGTGCAATGGTTCGACCTGGGCGTGGTTTTCGCCACCGGCAGCGGTGAACGATTTTCGGCGGCGGACATCCAGCGCCTGCTGCTGTCTGGCCAGAGCCACACGCGACTAAAGAACGGCAGGATGGCGGTGATCGACACGGGCGCTGTGGAGGAATTGCAGGAGGTGCTGCTGGATTGCGCGCCGCAACAGCACGCGGAGGGCTATCGCATCAACACTGCGCAAGCGGGTTTTCTGGAGGCGACTTTGCGGCAGCACAGCGAGTGGAGGCTGGAAGCGCCGGCGGCCTGGCGCGAGCGCGCGGCAAAGCAGAGCGGCGAGGCCAAACTGGAGTGCCCCCCGCTCGGCGATCTCGAATCGGTGCTGCGCCCTTATCAAAAGCACGGCGTGGCCTGGCTGCGGTTTTTGCGCGACAACGGATTCGGCGGCATCCTGGCCGATGAAATGGGCCTTGGCAAAACCGCCCAAACGCTCGCTTATTTTAAAAGTCTCTTGCCTCGTTCTTCTTCGCTCTCACCTCACCTGGTGATATGTCCGACGAGCCTGGTGTTCAATTGGATGGCGGAAGCAAAGAAGTTCACGCCGGAATTGAAAATGCTCGCGCTGCACGGATCCGACCGGCAGACGCTGTTCGAAACAATTCCGCTCAGCGATGTCGTCGTCACGAGTTACGCGCTCATTCGCCGCGACACGGAGCGGTACCGGGAATTGGAGTTCGATACCGTCGTGCTCGACGAGGCTCAACACATCAAAAATCGGCAAACCCAGAACGCGCAGGCCGTCAAAGCCGTGAAATCACAGCATCGCGTCGTCCTGACGGGCACGCCCCTGGAAAATTCAGTTCTGGATCTGTGGTCGATCTTCGACTTTCTCATGCCGGGTTACCTGGGCAGCGCGAAAGATTTTCGCGAGCGCTATGAATTGCCGATTGCCAGGGAGAAGAGCGCCGAGGCGCAGTCGCGATTGGGGCGGCGCTTGCGCCCGTTCCTGTTGCGGCGGCTGAAACGCGACGTGGCGTCCGACTTGCCTGGGAAAATCGAGCAGGTTGCTTATTGCGAGCTGACGGCGGATCAGCGCGGTGTTTACCAGCAGGTGATTGAAGCGAGCCGCAAGGAAATCCTTGAAGCCGTGGGCGCGCAGGGCCTGGCGAAAACCCGGATGGTCGTGCTCAGCGCGTTATTGCGCTTGCGGCAGGTGTGCTGCGATCTGCGGCTGCTCAAACTCGAGAACGTGGATCCCGCCAATGCCTCGGGCAAGCTGGATATGTTCGGCGAACTCCTGGAGGAAGTGATCGATGGCGGTCATCGCGTTCTGGTCTTCAGCCAGTTTGTGAGCATGCTGACTCTGCTCAAGGACCGGCTTGCGATGGAAGGCATCGATTTCTGTTACCTGGACGGCTCGACGACCGATCGAGGCGCGGTCGTGGAGCAATTCCAGACAAACGGAGCCATCCCCGTTTTTCTGATCAGTCTGAAGGCGGGTGGCGTCGGGCTCAACCTGACCGGGGCGGACACGGTGATTCATTTTGATCCGTGGTGGAACCCCGCGGTGGAAGACCAGGCCACCGATCGCGCACACCGGATCGGCCAGGCCAAAGTGGTGACGAGCTACAAACTCATCACGCGCGACACGGTGGAGGAAAAGATCCTTGCGCTGCAAAACCGCAAACGCGAAATCATCCAGGCGACGATTGGCGGCGAAGAGGAATTCGCGGCGGCATTGAATTGGGAAGAGATCCAGGAACTGTTGGGGTGAAATAAATCCAAACATCCAACAACCAACATCCAACAACCAACGTCGAAGGAGTCGAGGAAAAAGGAATGGAGTCTCGTCACCTCGACTTCTACAAAAAGAGACTGGTAGCAGACGACGTGAGGAGACTCCATCTGATTCGTTCTGCCTCATGACCGACGACCGGATCCAAATATGAATGGGACCGGACACATCATCAAATGGGTGAAGGATGCCGGAGGCTGGCCGGAGTTTGGCGGCTCGGCCAAGCCCTGATGATTACGCGGGTGAGGGTGGTTTCCTTTTCCAACTTTTCGTGTAATTCGCGTAATTGGCGGATAAAGTCAGTCCATTCGCGGACTCACCGCGCCCTTTTGAAATCAATAAACCCGCGCTCCACATCCGTGTGTATTAACTGCACGCGGAGCCTTTGCCCGACGTCCACCCCTTCCGATCCAGCCGCTAGTTTGCCTTCAATGGGCGGCTGGAAAATGCGGACCCACGTCCCTTTTTCCGACGCTCCAGTGACGATTGCATCGAACTTCTCGCCGATCCTGGATTCCAGCAGCATCGCGGCTGCGGATTTTGCGACTTGCCGTTCGACCTTCTTCGCTGCGTCCTCCTGCTCGGTGCAATGGTTGGCAAGCGCCTCCAGTTCGTCGATAAGATAGGGCATGGAACTTCCCGCCAGGGCCGCTTTCAACAACCGCTGCGTGATAATATCGGGGTATCGCCGGTTCGGAGCGGTGGAATGCGTGTAGTCCTTGACCGCCAGCCCGAAATGTCCCGATGAGCTGTTTCCCGGAACCTGGACGACGTATTCGCCGGGCCCCAGCAACTTGATCACGCTGAGGGAAAGATCGGGAAAGCTGACCGAATCAGCGGCCCTGGCCGCCGCCAGAAATTCCGCCAGGGCCTTTGAGTCAGGCTCCTGCGGCAATTTCGAGCCCCGCTCGGCGGCGAGCTCGACGATCCGATCCCAGCGTTTGGGGGTGCGGACAACCCGCCGCAGAGACGGAAAATTTTTCGATGCAAGATAACGCGCCGTCACGCCATTGGCGGCGATCATGAAGTCCGCAATCAGGTCTTTGGCCCTGTTCTGTTGGTCGATTTCCAGGTCTTTGAGCTCATCTCCCACGAATACCGGGCGCGCCTGGATCGTTTCCAGGTCCAACGCGCCGCGTTCGTGCCGGAGAGTTTTGAGTTTTTGCGCCACGCGATCCTGAAGCCGAAGGTTTTCCTCGAGACCCGGCACGGTGGCGATCTCCGGCGGCATCGGCCCGTTGCCCTCCAGCCAGGCGGCGACGCTGTTGTAGGCCAGCTTGGCTTTATTGCGCACGGCCGCTGCATACAGGTCCGAACCCTGCAGCGATCCGTCCGCCGCGACTCTTATTTCGATCACGACGGCCAGGCGGTCGGAGTCAAAGTTGAGCGAGGTCAGATCGGTCGAGAGCTTCTCAGGCAGCATTGGGAAGATCACCGCAGCGGTGTAGACCGAGGTGGTGTTTTGCTGAGCATGGCCGTCGAGAGCAGACTGCCTCTTGACGATGGCGTCGACATCCGCAACGGCGACCAGGATTTTTACAGCTCCGGCGGGCAGGGCTTCGGCAACGGTGAGTTGGTCGAGATCGCGGGAGTTGTCGTTGTCGATGGAGCACCAGGCAAGGTTCCTCAGATCGCGCGCCGATTCTGCGGTTCGAGTGGCCGGCCCATGAATTTGCTGGAGCTCGGCCAATGCCTGTGATGGGAAATCCGGCACAAGCCCTCTTTGGAGCATTACCCGGTGAGCTATTTTTTGCAGAATCGATCGATGTTGTCCGTCGTTGGTATTCGTCATCATGCTTTTCTCAGGCTGGGATAACCGACTGCGATTTCCCGGTCAATCAATGGTTGAGCAGTCAATTTGGCTCTGGCGGGGCATTTCTTGTTTCAAATTCCCATCCTGATATCTTGGACCGCATGAACGACAACACCAAGCTGACTTTCACCAAGGAAGATCCCTGGCGCATTTTTCGGATCATGGCCGAATTTGTGGATTCCTTTGAAACCCTTTCGCAGGTCGGGCCCGGGGTGACGATTTTTGGATCGGCGCGCACCAAACCTGGAGATCCGGCCTACAAAGCGACGGTGGAACTGGCGTACGCACTTGCCAAAAACAAGCTCTCTGTGATCACCGGCGGCGGCCCCGGCATCATGGAAGCCGCCAACAAAGGCGCCGCTATGGCCAAAGGCAAATCCATCGGGCTGAACATCCAGTTGCCCCACGAGCAAAGGGGAAACCGCTACGCCAACATCCCCATGCACTTCCATTACTTCTTCTCCCGCAAGGTTTGCTTCGTCAAATACTCCATCGCCTTTGTCTTCATG
>DASRKU010000127.1:0-4131 GCA_035648815.1 Verrucomicrobiia bacterium
TCGTGCAATGTACGACCAATCTGGCCAGCAACTCTGATTGGAACAATTTGGCCTCTCCGATCGTGGGCGATGGCTCAACTCATAACGTGTTCGACCTGCTTGGGTTTTCCGACTGCAAATTTTACCGGATTTTTCAATCACCTTAAAAAAGGCTTTCAAGCATGAGGATCATGAAAACAGAATTCTTCCTTGCGGCCAGCCTCGTCGGCCTGGCGCTGAGCGCCTCGGCACAGATTCTCAATCCAGGTTTTGAGCTGGCCGGCGCCAATGACTCTCTCGCAGCCAATTGGACAGTAACCCAGGCCGCCGGCGGCCCGGTCTACGCGGTGCGCACCAACGACAATCCGCATGCGGGCGCGTATCATTTTGAGGTGCGCCTGGCCAGCACTGGCGCCGGACCGGTGGTCGAGTTCACACAAATCGGCATTCCCGTCACCGGAGGAACAGCGGTCCCCTTTGTTTTTTACGCGAACGCGCTTTCCGGGAGCGCCGGATACAATGCACAATGGAGAGTCCTCTATAATGCAGGAGGCGATACCGGTTATCAGACCTTCAACCCGGGCAATAACACATACACTTTTATCAGCAACTCCCTCTCGGCTCCACCGGCAGCAACTTCGGCGACTCTCTTTTTCCATTTCGCCGGCGCCGCCATCCCCAGCCAATCGGCCACGATCCAGCTCGATGACATATCGTGGGGCGCGACCAACAATGTCATCGGCGGAGGACCGGGAACCACCAACACGCTCGCGGTTTCAATCATTCGCGAGAAAGGCATCCGCTGGTTCGCCAGCAACAGCGTTGCCTACCAGATTCAATGGGCCAGCGCGCTGCTCGGCACCAACACGGTTTGGAATAATCTCGGGAACCCCATCGCGGGGAACGGCGCGACCAATACGGTGCTCGATCCGGCTGGACCGCCTCACAATTTCTACCAGGTGCAAGGAATCCAGTAGAGACCGCAGCGCGCTTTCGGGTGTTGCCCAAAGTAATAAAAAGCTAAAAGCAGCCCTCACCCTGACCCTCTCCCGTCCGACGGGAGAGGGAACACTAGCGTGCCATTTGGATTGAATTACGGCATGGTTTGCAACCGGCGCGTCAATCCATTCTCCCTCTCCCATCCGATGGGAGAGGGCCGGGGTGAGGGTTTTCTTTCCCTTTGCACAATGTGCGCATTCGTTACCTGTGCCCGAATCCACCGCCGCGACCGCCACTAAACCCCCCTCCTCGGAATCCTCCGCCACCTCCACCATGCGCATAGGCCATGCTGCGCGGAGGAGCGAAGCTGGGTGAACGGAAACTTTGACCGCCCCAACCTGCGCCGAAGGACGGCGCCATCCGACTGGGACCAGCCATTCGATTCTGGAACATTCCCGACGGCGAACCCATTCTCGGGCTGAAACCTGAATTAAACTGAGGGAAGGAGCCTGACCGCATCATGGGCATGCTTTGACCGCCGGATATTGAGCCGAAGCTCCGCTGGCCGACCGACGGTCCGCGCGCGATCAATGTACTCCCGGACTGCCTGGTGGAATTACCGGAAAACGCCGAGGAGCGAGTACCGGTGCCTGACCAACTGCGCAGCGCGAATGTGCCGCCCCGGCTGCCACCGGAGCTCCGGCTAAATGTCATCGAAGAACTCCGGACCGAAGAACTCCGGAAATCGTTCTGCGCAAACCGTCCCAGGGTCTCAGTTGGCCTGGCCGATCGCCCGAAAAAGGTCGTTCCCCCCCGCCCGTCAAGATGCGAACCCCTGTTCCCGCGGAAAAAATCGCCGTGATTGTGGTGGAAGAAAAAACCATCCCGGTCACGATCGAAAAAATGATCATGGAACCGGAAGAAATCATCGTCGTCGAAGACGAACACGCCCGGAAACGGGCAAAAGTTGAATCCGACAAAACATCCGGCAGGTTGCCACCACCACCAGGGAACGGGCTCAACCCAGCTCGGACCCGCAGCATAGTAATAATCGGGCAGAAAATAATCAGGTGGCGGAGCAAGCGGGGCCGACACCGCACCGTCGGCAGATCCACCCTGACTCGTCATCGGTTGCGTCGGAGACTGGACCGGCGCAGTTGTCTGCTCGGGTTGGTCCACGGCGCTTCTCTGGGTCTGGTAAGCCTTCCTCGCCGTGTCATAGGCGGTTCGAAATGCCGTCTCGTTGTTCAGACGATGATGGATCGAATCCAAACCATCCCGGGCACCGGGAGCAAGATTGTCTTTATCGGCCTTCACATCATACCATGCCAGGATCTCACCCGCTGTGCGCTGCACGAACGGGTCGCTGGATGAGTTTCGTCCCGCGATATTGATGGCAGATACAGCATCGACCATGTTCCCGCGACGGGCTTCGACATAGGCGACAGTTCCCCAGGCCCGGCCGCTGTCGGGCGCAAGAGATGTCAGGGTTTGGGCCTGGTGATAGGCCAGTTCAGGCATGCCCAAATCGATCATTCGATCGACATAGGCCTCGTAAAGTTTCGGATTGTTGCGGGCGAGCGCGACGCCGTTGGCGTACGCGGCTACCGCGGCTGAAGGATCGGGGGCTTGTTGGATGGCCTGAACCGCGCCGGCAATATCAGAAGAATTTGTCAGTGCTCCGCAAGCTGTCGCCAACATCCAGCTCCAGATCCCCAGGTAAACAGAGATTTTTGACCAGGTCTTCATGGCTTTTCATTGTTAATGAGCTTGAATGGCCGCCATTCTGAGTCTGCATCAATAAGATAGTTCAACCGGCAAATTGTTCCAGTGGAAATTCTCCCTCTCCCATCCGCCTTCGCTAATGCTACGGCGGACAGGTCGAATGGGAGAGGGCCGGGGTGAGGGTTTCTGCCTCGTATTGGCCGCAACACCGAGTGGCGAGGCAGGAGTTTTTGAGGAGATGCCCGGCAGGCCCTGCGCCGCCAGGCAATACAGTCGCGCCATCATGGGGACGAGCCGTCCCCACCCCGCCAGGCCGGAAATCTGTTGCGCTGCATGGGGTCTGGGGCTACAAGGGCCTGACATGAACCTCTGGCAAAAACTGAAGACCACTCCCTGCATCGCGGCCTGGCTCCTCGCGCTCGGCCCGAGTCTCGGCGCGGCACCCTTCTCGGATCTGAGTTTCGAGGCGGCAACCAATCAGGCCGCTCAATCGGGCAAAATCGTTCTGATCGATTTTTACACCACATGGTGCGCACCATGCAAACTGCTGGATAAAAATACCTGGACCGATCCCGCAGTCATCCAGTTGCTGGAACAAAAAACCGTGGCCTTGCGCATCGACGCTGAAAAGGAAGTCGCCCTGTCAAAACGCTACAAAATTGACGCCTATCCCACCATGCTGCTCATCAAAGCCGACGGCACGGAAGTAGACCGCCTGGTGGGTTATCGCGACCCAAACATGTTCACAAACGAATTCAATGCAGCGCTGGCTGGAAAGGATTCCGTCAGCCGCGCCAGGGATGCACTAATGGCGGCAGGAACGAATGACCCAAGCGCCCGGATGCAGTTTGGGGTGGCGCTAGCGCAAAAGGGCAAGGACTCCGAAGCTTTGGCGGAATATCTGTGGTGTTTTGATCACGGGGTCGAGGCCAGCCGTGCGTTTGTCGGAGTACGCTTGAGTTTCCTGTTGTCGTACATCAAAGACCTGGGCAGCCGCTATCCGGCCGCCTTGCAGGCGCTGGAAACTCGCCGTGATGAGCGCCAGGCCAAGGTGTCGGCCGGCTCCTCGGATTTTGCCACGATTCAGGAACTGGTTGCGCTCAACAAGAGCCTCGAGCAACCGGAAAAAAACCTGGCCGTCTTCGATCGTCTCCCCGCCGGCAGCAGGACAAAGGACATGATTACACCTCTGCTCATCGAGCAATTGCTGCAAGCCAAACGCTACTCGGATGTGATCAAGGGGCCGGATGCCAAATCTTCCTTCAATAAAGTGGTGGATCAATACAACAAGACGATGGCTTCGTTGGGCAAGGACAGTCCAATTGCAAAGCGGGTCGACGAAACCCTCCGTCAGCTCACCATCACGGATGGAGCGCACACTTTTGAAGCCCTGGCCGGCCTGAAACGAAACCAGGACGCCAAGGATCTGGCCGGGGAAATTCTGAAATTTGATTCTTCGGACGTCGCGCGCGCAATGCTGGCCAAAGC